>CAZTZN010000009.1:28142-53275 GCA_964617715.1 uncultured Armatimonadia bacterium
ACGAGGCCGGTCTGCTCGGGCAGGGCATCGTGGACATCCCCGGTTGCGTGGACACGCTGCGTGAGATCGGTTACGACGGTTGGCTGATCCTCGAAACTCCCGCGACCGACGATCCGCTCGAAGCGGGCAACTACAACCTGGCGTACCTGCGGGATGTGGTCGATTGACGCAGGCGTCGTAGGGGAGAGAGCCATGGGAGCAAGAGTCTGGCTCGTCGCCGGCGCGCTCGTGGCGGCGGTGACCTGCCCTGTGGGGTTGGTCATGGCCCAGGGCGATCCAGCCGGCGACCGCGAGCGCCTGCAGCGAGAGCAGGCGCAGCAGCTTCAGGAACTGGCACGCCAGCAGGCGCAGGCGGGCCTGCAGGGCTTTGTCGTGGGGGTAGGCGCCGACGGCATGAGGCAGATGCGACCGATCGGCCCTCCTGACCCGGAGATGGTCCCGGCGCAGATGCACCTCGTCGGTGACCGTCTCTACGTGATCCGGGGCTACATGCTCTACCAGTTTGCGATCGGCGACGCACTCGCCGACCCTGTGCAGGTGGACTTGCGCACCGCGGAGGAGCGTAATGAGCTACCGCCGCAGCCCCCCGGCCGGGATATGATGATGCTCCGCCTGCCCGACCCGGCGGCGGTGCCGGTGGACGTACAATTCACGCCGGACGGCGGCTCTCTCTTCGTGCGGCGGGGGTACATGCTCTATCACTTTGCGGCCGATGGGCTTGCGCAGTTGGCGGAGTTCGACCTGCGTTCGGAGGAAGAGCGCAACCACCCGCGCGTGCGGATGCGCATGATGATGGGGCCCGCCGGCCCCCCCGGACAGGGAGGGCCGCCTCCGCCGCCCGGTGAGGGGCCGCCGCCTCAATAGCGGGCCCGGCCGATCCGTACTTCTCGGCAATCGGGCGCCTCAGCGCGCGCACCCGCCGCCCATCTCAACGGCGGTCTCGATCATCGCCAGGTAGTTGGCGACGGTCAGGTCGGTCAACTCCGCGGTATGCGGCGACGCGGTGGGGCAGAGGATGAAGCCGCCGCCCGGCGCGCCGACTTCGCATGTGTGTCGCACCTTCTCCACGATCACATCGGTCGGGTCGTGGTAGAGATCACCGATCTGGATGTTGCCCTCGAGGCAGACGCGGTCGCCGATGCGACGCTTGGCGTCCTCGAAGAGCACATCTCCCAGCGGCGGGGGCTCGATCGGGTGCAGGCAGTTGGCCCCCATCTCCACAAAGTCCTCCAGCACCGCGTCCAGTGGCCCATGGCAGTGGATATGCCGCAGCATCCCTGCCCGCTCCAGCCGCTCGCGGATCTGCAGCCCCGGCTCGACCACGAACTCGCGGAAGTCGCCGGGCCCGGCCAGCGGCGGCGTCATGAACTCCTCGCCGGAGCTGGCGAAGATCGGCCCGACCCCGTGCGAGATGGCCCAGTCGAGCATGTCCAGCGTGCGCTCGAGGTAGATCTCCAGCAAGTGGCAGATAATCGCGCGGTCGGTCAGCGACCAGATCGCAAGGCGGTCTGAGCCCATCAGCAGCGCTATCGAGTAGATGGGCGTAGGGATGGCGCACATCACAATCCCGTCCTCGCCAATGTGCGCCTCCTGCTCGAAGAAGCCGCTCAGGTCGGGGCGCACCGGCTCCCAGGGAACCGACAGAACCCTCTCGATGTCCTCCAGCGTCTTGACCATGAACTCGGTCTGCAGCCCCGGCAGGCCGCGGGTGCTGACCTTGCGGGCGCTGGTCAGGGGCCCGGTGGGCGTCTCGATGGTGGTGCGCACGATCACCCAGTCGCCCGTGTCTTCTCTCTCAGTGGTGGTGGGCAGCGACGCTGCGGACAAGAAGGGCCCGCCGCCGAGCGAGTAGCCGGCCTCGTAAGCACCATGCTCGCGCACCGCCTCGATGATCGGGCGGTAGCTCTCGTGCCGGGTCTCGCACCAGTGCTCGTCCCAGACCCGCACGCCGCGGACGTAGATGGGGAAGCGGTCGGGTTCTTCGATGCGGAATGCGGCCATCATCCGCTCTCGCGAGGTCATCGTGGCCCTCCAGCGCATACCGGTCGCGGTCCGAGCGGCACTTCCGCGCATGGCGCTCGAGGTCCTTTGCTGCAAACCTGCCGAGCGGTGCCGGCTTGACTTGGCGCTTGCGTGAGGCCTATAATGCCCGTGCATGGCTCGATGGCCGGGAGCGAGGAAGGAGAGTCGCTGTGGCGAACCAGGAAGCGGGGCCGGACGCTAAGCCCGGTGCGGAGGAGAAGCGCCGCCCCAGGGCCGCCGGGGCGCGCAAGCCCGGGGCGCTCGCGCGTGTGTTGGAGCGCTGCCGGGCGTCGGTGGAGCGTATCAGCCTGCCGCCGGCTGACTGGCGCACCTTTGGCTGGGGGCTGCTGGTGCTGATCCTGCTCGCCTTTGTGATCCGCAACTGGGCGCCGGTACGTATCAACCTCTTCGGCTGGTATCTTGATGCGCCTCGTGCCGTGGTGTTCGTAATCATCTTCCTGCTGGGCATGTTCACCGCCTGGTTGTTGGAGGTGCGTAGCCGCAGGGCGAGCGCAGGCGAGGTGGAGCCGGTTGCGCCGGCGGAGGCGGTTGAGCCCCTGGAAGCAGAGGCCGACGCCGTGGAGACCGAGGAGGCTTACTCCGACGAGTTCGAGCCGGTGGAGGTTGACGACGACCTGGAGGCGCCCGAAGCGGCCTTCAGTGGCGAGGAGACGCCGATCTAGCGTGCGAGGAGCTGATCCGGGCGTGAGAGCCGGGATGCGGACATCGCTGCTGATCACCATCCCCTTTGTGTTGCTGCTCAACGCCGACCGGGTGGTCGTCAGCACGCACATGTACGGCGACCTGTCCGGCATCCGGGTGGTGCGGTCAACCGGGGACAGCTCGCTGGTGCACGAGATCGGCAAGTGGACGCGCGAGACCACACGCGGCTTTGATGACGCCGGCACCAACGTCAACGGTGACCGGGTTGTGGTCGTGCGCAGCACACAGCGCAACGATCTGGGAGACCTCGACGGAGCGCAGGCGCGCGCGCTGGATATCGCGCAGCGGCCGCTTTCTCTGGTCACGACGTACACCTGGACCGATACGGTAAGCATAAACTATCTGGGCAACGACAAGGAACAGGCCGCCGCGCCCCTGACCGAGTTCGAGTACCGGTTGACCATGCCGGGAACAATTGCCAACACGCAGCCACCCGCGCGTGTGAGCGGACGTACGGCCGTCTGGGTGCTCAGCGGCGACCAGGAGGAACAGACCATCTCGGCCACCGCCACCAGGGTGCGCTGGGACGCGGTGATCATCCTCGCTTACGTGGTCGGCTACCTCGTCTGGCGACTGACCGCCTTCCTCGCGCACAGGGCGCGGCTGAGGCCGCGCAAGATCTGAGCGGATACGACTTGAGCGCGCGGCCGCGGAGCAGCTTTCCGCGGCCGCTTTTCACTTCGGTGGGCGAAGGAGAAGCTGCCATGCCGACCCCGGGGAGCGACCTGATCGATTTGCGCAGTGACACGAAGACCCTGCCCGACCCGGACATGCGCCGCGCCATGGCCGAGGCCGAGGTCGGCGATGACGTGGCCGGGGAGGATCCGACCGTCAATCGCCTCGAAGCGATGTCCGCCGAACTGCTCGGCAAGGAGGCCGGATTGTTCGTCGCCTCGGGCACCATGGGCAACCTGGTGGCGATCAAGACGCACACGCAGCCAGGCGAGGAGATCATCCTTGAGAGCTGGGCACACGTCTACCGCTACGAGGCGAGCGGACTGTCGATGATCTGCGGCCTGCTGCCTCGCCCGATCAGCGGAGTGCACGGGCGCATGGACCCCGACGACGTCGCCGCCAGCATCTCCGACGGCTCCAACGTGCATCGCGCGCCCACGGGCCTGGTCGAGCTTGAGAACACGCACAATGTGGCGGGCGGCACCGTGCTCACGGTCGAACACACCCGCGAGCTGTGCCGCGTCGCGCACGCGCACGATGTGCCGGTGCACATCGATGGCGCGCGTATCTTCAACGCTGCCGCCGCGCTCAATGTGCCCGCCGCCGACCTGGTCGAGCCCGCCGACAGCGTTCAGTTCTGCTTCTCGAAGAGCCTGGGCGCGCCGGTCGGCTCGATGTTATGCGGCACGCGCGAGTTCATCGAGCGGGCGCGCCGCTTCCGCAAGGTGATTGGCGGCGGAATGCGCCAGGCGGGCGTGATCGCCGCCGCCGCGATGATCGCGCTCGAGAGAGGCCCCGGACGCCTGCACGAGGACCATGCTCACGCCCGGCAGATCGCCGAGACGCTGGCGGAGCTGCCCGGCATCTACGTTGACCTCGCGACGGTCGAGACCAATATCGTCAACCTGGAGCTGCGGCGCGAAGACATGGACACGTCGTCGCTGTGTCATGCGCTGGAGACTCGCGACATCCTGGCCGTGCCCCGCGACGACCGTCACATCCGCCTGGTGACCCACGTCCAGGTCACGGACGAGGACACCGAGCGAGTGTGCCGGGCGCTCAGGGAGATCCTCGGCTGACACGATGCTTGAGCACACGTTCGTCCACCTGCCGGGAATCGGCGCTACCACCGAGCGGCGCCTGTGGGACCAGGGGATCGTGCGCTGGTCGGATGCGTTGTGCGTGAACACCTGCCCCAGGGGCTTCTCCGGCCCCCGCTGGGCGTTGAGCCGCCGCATTCTCGAGGAGTCGATGAGCTGCCTCCGGCACGGCGACTACAAGCATTTCGCGCGGAGCCTGCCTCATGGTGAGCATTGGCGGGCCTGGCCCGACTTCCGCCACCGTGTCGCCTACCTCGACATCGAGACCACCGGCTGCGCCAGCTTCGACGAGGTGACCGTCGTGGGCATCTACGACGGACATCGCACTCAGTGCTTCATCGCCGGCGACAACCTCGACCGACTCCCCCAGGTACTGGCCGAGTACTCGATGCTGGTGACCTTCAACGGTGCGAGCTTCGACCTGCCCTTCCTGCGTCGCCGCTTCCCGGGCCTGGTTTTCGATCAAGTCCACGTGGATCTGATGCACGTGCTCAGGCGCCTGGACCTGCGCGGGGGCCTCAAGGCCATCGAGCGCACGGTCGGGCTTGCACGCGATGATGACATCGCCCATCTGGATGGCTGGGACGCCGTGCGCCTGTGGCGCGAGTGGCAACGCGGCAGGCGCGACTCGCTGGACCTGCTGGTGCGTTACAACACCGCCGATATCGAGAACCTCGAGCACCTCGCCGAGTTGGCATATACGCGCCTGCGTGCATCGCTGTGCCTGCCGTGTGATGGGGGAGACGCGCAGTGAGCGCCGACCGCCCCGAACCGATCTTCCTGACGCCCGCGCGCAAGCTCATCATCGCCGCCTTCATCAACGACCTGGCAGTCGCGATGGTAGGCATCTCCGTGCAGTTCGTCGGGAATGACCTCGGAGCTACGCCCACCATCCTCGGGCTGCTGGGCACCGTCTCGGCCCTCGCTTACACCATCGGCTGCCTGTTCACCGGTCGGCTGTCGGACCGCATCGGGCGGCGCCGCGTTACCGCCGCGAGCTGCCTGCTCTGCGCGGGCGTGTGGGTGGCCCTCAGCCGCGCCGGCAGCCCGATGCAACTGCTCGCCATCTTCCCGCTGTCGGGCGCCGCCGTCTCCATGTTCTGGCCGCCGCTGCAGGCGTGGCTGTCCGAGGTGACCGTCGGCGGTCGCCGCCGGCTGGTTCGCAACATCGGCGCCTTCAACGTCTCCTGGACCATCGGACTGATGCTCGGCCCGCCCATCGCGGGCTTCGCCTGGGTGCTGGGAAGCACGGTGCCCTTCATCATGGCGGCGGCGGCGGTCCTGGGCACACTCGTGCTGCTCAGCGTCACCGCGCCGCGTGTCGCGGGGGGCGGGGAGGCCGCGCCCGAGGATGCCGTTGACGACCATCCGGAGGCGGCCGTCGCGCGGCAGTTCCTCTATCTGGCGTGGATCGCCAACTTCGCGAGCTGGTTCGGCCGCGGCCTGAACGGAGTGGTCTTCCCCAAGCTCGGCCTCGATCTGGGCATGACCGAGGCCACGGTCGGCCTGGTGGTCTCAGCCTTGCTCGCCGGCCAGCTCATCGTGTTCCTGCTGCTGCGCACGCGGTCGGGCTGGCGTTATCGCCTCTGGCCCATGACGGCCTCCCTGGGGGTAGGGATGCTTGGCTACGTGCTGGCCTGGTTCGCGCACTCTCCTGTGGCCTTTGCCGCCAGCTTTGCCCTGTCGGGGATGGGCGCGGGGGTCACCTATGTTGCCAGTCTCTACTACAGCCTGGAGGGCGGAGCCGAGTCGCGCGGTGGGCGCACCGGGATCCATGAGGCGGTGCTGGGCAGCGGCCTGTTCCTCGGCCCGTTGCTGGGCGGGATAGTGGGCGAGTACTTCGACCTGCGCGCGCCGTACATCGCCACCGCCATCGTCTTCGCCGCCACCGCTATCGTCATGCACATCGCGGCAGCGCGCATGCGGCACAACCACACAGCCGCCCAGGCTCGCGCCGCCGTCGGGGTGATGGGCGAATGAGCCTGAAGGCAGTCATCCTCGCCGCGGGCAAAGGCACGCGCATGCGCCCACTGACCAACCGGCGCCCCAAGCCACTGGTGCCGGTCGCCGGTCGGCCGATCATCGAGCACATCGTGGGCGGCCTCGCCACGGCCGGGGTGCGCGAGATATGCCTGGTGATCGGCTACCTGGGCGAGCAGCTCATCGATTGCCTCGGCGACGGAACACGCCTCGGTGCACGGCTGACCTATGTCTGGCAGGAGGAGTTCCTGGGCACCGGCGCGGCGGTGCTGCTCGCGGAGGACTTCGTGGGCCGCGAGGACTTCGTGCTCGGCTGGGGCGACATCATCGTGCCTCCGGCCAACTACCGCCGCATGGTCGGGATGTACGAGCACGAGCGACCCGAGGCGGTGTTGTCGGTCAACTGGGTGCGCGACCCGTGGGAGGGGGCTGCGGTCTACGTGCGCGATCGCCACGTCGTGCGCATCGAGGAGAAGCCGCCGCGCGGCACCGCCACCACCCGCTTCAACAACGCCGGGCTCTTCGTCTTCGGGCCGGAGTTGCTGGCGTTCCTGCACGACACCCCGCCCTCCCCGCGCGGTGAGATCGAGGTGCCGTCGGCCATCGGAGCCATGCTCGCCCGCGGTCGCCGCATCCGCGCCCACACCATCCGTGGGGGCTACTGGTCGGACGTGGCGCGTCCCGGCACGGCCATCGACGTCTCGGGCAGGATCATTCGTGGGGCGACGCGCGCGGGCGTCCTGATCCACCCGACCGCGTCGATCGCGCCCGGCGCGAAGCTGGTGTCTCCGGTTTTCGTGGGGGCGCAGGCGCGCGTTGGCGCGGGCCGGCTGGGGCCCAACGTCACGATCATGGACGGCGCTCACCTCGCGGACGATACGGCGCTGTGCAACTGCATGGTGCTGCCCTGCGCTCGCGTAGGGGAGGGCTGCGCGCTGCGGTGGGCGGTAGTGGAGGAGGGGGCGAGCGTTCCGGCCGGAACCACTCTGTGCGGGACCCGACAGGAGGCTGTCGTCAGCGGGGGTGCCTAGGTGGAGAGCCCGAACAGTAGCGCCATCTTCGAGCTGCGCCCGCTGCCTCTGGGCGATCTGCTGGACGCCGTCTGGCGCCTCTACCGGCGTCATTTCGGCAGACTCGTTCCGATCACCGCGGTGATCTACGTGCCCCTGGGCATCCTCTACGCGGTGGGCACCGAGTTCCTGGGGACGGGGTTCATGGACGGGTCCGGAGCGCCGACGGTGACGGTGTTCGAGGCCGCCGGGTTGGCCGGGATAGGTCTCGCAGCCATCCTGTATGCGCTCACCATCCCGCTCATGCAGGCCGCGATGGCGAAGGCGGTCTCCGATTTGTACCTGGGCCGGCAGCCGACGGTGGGCGACGTCTACCGCTTCGCCTTCGGGCGCTTCCCCAGCCTGCTGGGAGTGGCGGTGCTGTATTGGCTGATCGCGCTGGGCGTATACATGATCGTCGCCACGGTCGGTGGCCTGATCTCCGTTGCTCTGGGCATCGGGCTGGGAGGAGTTCACGAAGGCGCCGCCGGGGTCACCATGTTCGGCGCCATGACTATCACGATAATGGCGGCGCTGCTCGCGTTGAGCATCGTGATTGTCCGACTGTTCGCGGCCCCGGTGGCGGTGGTCCTGGAGAACCGCGGAGCGACCAACGCGCTCGGCCGAAGCTGGGAGCTGACGCAGGGGCGCTTCTGGTACCTCGCCGTCGCGCTGCTTGTCCTCTATCTGTTTGTCCAGGTGTTACTGGCCATTGTGGTGTGGCCCATGCAACTGGGCGCGCAATTCTGGCACTTGCTCGCGACGCCTGCGGGCCAGTCCATTCACATCGCCCTGTGGCTGGCCGCCGAGATCGCCTTCCAGCCGATATCGATCGCGGGATCGGTGTTGCTCTACTACGATCTGCGCATTCGCCGGGAGGGCTTCGACCTGGCGATGATGGCCCAGGCCATCGGGGAGTCGGAGATGGCGACGGCGCTCTCCACCGGGTCTCCATCAGATCGCGCGCCACTGTTCGGCGCGCACGGCGCCGACGACGACGAGAACCCGGCGCAGACAGGCGGTCCGGATGATACCACGCAACCATGCCCCGGCGCACGCCCTCGGAGGCTGCTGAATGGCGACCGCATCCACCGACGCCGTCTTCGAACTGCGCCCCATGGGCCTCGGGGATCTGCTCGATGCGGTCATCAAGCTCTATCGCGGGCACTTCGGCCTGATGGTGCGCGTCGGTGCGGTCGTCTACGTGCCGCTGGGTCTGCTCTACATGGTATCATCAGCGCTGCTGGTCACCGGACTCGATGTGAACATGGACGCTCCCTACCCCGGCTACGATGCGAGGCTGCTCATCGCCGGCGGCATCTCAATGATGTTCGTTCTCATTCTCTTCTGGCTGACGGTGCCGCTGGTGCAGGGGGCCGTCGCGAAGGCAGTTGCGGAGGTCTACCTCGGGCGGGAGGCCACCGTCGGCTCGGCCTACGCCTTCGCCCTGCGCCGGTGGCCCACGCTGATCGCGATCGGCGTCCTCGGCGGCATCATCACCACCGGGGTCACTCTGATCATCGCCGCGCCGGCGGTGCCGCTGATCATTGCGTCGGGGCTGCCCACGACCGGAGAATGGACCACCGCCGCCATCGTAGCTGTTGCGCTTGGTCTCTTTCTGCTCATCGTCGGCGTACATGTCGCCATGGCGGTGGCGGTGCGCCTCTACTTTGCGGCACTGGTGGCGGTGCTTGAGGAGGAGGGGGCGGTCCGCTCGCTCATGCGCAGTTGGGAACTCACCGCCGGACATTTCTGGCGTGTGCTCCTCACCCTGCTGGTGCTGAGCCTGTTGGTGTCCGTGGGCGCCATGATCCTGATCATTCCGGCCCAGCTCATTACCGGGCTGGTGGGCCTCGCGTCGCTGGCGGTCGCGCAGTCCCTGAGCGGAGCCTTCCAGGGCCTCACGCAGGTGGTGCTCCAGCCCGTCCAGAGCGTGGGCGCAGTGCTGCTCTACTACGACCTGCGCATGCGCAAGGAGGGCTTCGACCTCGCCATGATGGCCGAGGCCATCGGGGAGCCTGAGCTTGCCATGCGCACCCGGACGGGCGAGGCGGTGCCGGTGCTTTTCGGATCCACCACGCCCGACTCATCACAACCCAACGGTGAGCCATGAGCCCGAGAATTCACATCGCAGTCCGTGACCTCGATCTGACCGCGGTGGCCGAAATGTGCACGGAGAATGCGCCTCAGGCCGCAGAGGTGCTGCTGGGGTTGCTGCAGACGCCCTTCGTTGGCGTAGCGGTCCATGCCATCTACGCCGGCCCGGCGGTGCTGGTAGACATCCCGGCGCGCCATGGCGAGCCACGCGGTGGACATATCCCCACGGAGAACGAGACCGATGCCCCCCGGCCCGGCGATGTGTTGCTGCTGCCGCCACCGGTGGATGAGGACGACCTGGGCCGCGCAAGTGCGGATGGCGGGCTGACACTCGCAATCTTCTACGGCGACCACGGTCGCCCGCTGACGCCGCAGGGCTGGCAGCCGGGCGTGGTGGTGGCGCGTGTCGTGGAGGGCCTCGAGGCCCTGCGCGAGGCCTGTCGGCGCATCCGCTTCGAGGGCGCGCGCGAGGTCCGCCTGGCACGCGAACCGCGCTCCGGCGAGGTCGAGGCGGCGGTGCTTTACACCGATGGCGCCTCCCTGGGCAACCCCGGTCCGGCGGGGGCGGGCTTCGTGCTGATGACCGCGGATGGTGCGGTCCTGGCCGAGGGTTCGCTGCCTCTGCCTGCCACTACGGTCAATGTGGCGGAGTACCGGGCGCTGGTGGCCGGACTGGAGGAGGCGCGGCGGTGGGGAGTGCGGCGTCTGGATCTGCGCATGGACAGCGAGCTGGTGATCAAACAGCTCATGGGGCGGTACCGGGTGAAGGCACCTCAGCTTCAGCCGATGTTCAGCGCGGCGAAGAGGCTCATCGAGGGCTTTGAGGAGTTCTCATGTCGTCACGTGCCGCGTGAGGAGAACCGCCGCGCCGATGAGCTGGCCGGGGCCGCGGCGCGCAGCATGAAGGAGAAGCACGCCAACGATGCTGACTGAAGGCGCCTGGCGGACGGAAGTATCCTGGATGATCGAGGGCGAGCTGGCCGCGTTCTCGCTCTTCGCACTGGAGGACCCGGGACGGCTGGCGGAGCTGGGTATCGGCGCCATCGTCTCGCTGACCGAAGACGTGCCCGAGCCGCTGATGGGGGAGCCCCGCTTCAAGTTACTGCACCTGCCGATCCCGGACATGAGCCCGCCGGAGGTGGGGCAGATCGAGAGCTTCGTGGACTTTGTGGATCGCATGGTCGGTCAAGGGCGCGCGGTGGGCGTGCACTGCCTCGCAGGGCTGGGCCGGACGGGGACCATGATCGCGTGCTATCTGGTCACGCGCGGCAGGGGCGCCGCCGAGGCCATCGAGCACGTACGAACAGTGCGCCCCGGCTCAATCCAGACCGAGGCGCAGGAGCAGTGCATCCACCGCTGGGAGCGCATCCGCTCCGGCGCGTGGGAGACCGGCCGCTTCATGTGACTGCGGTGATCACACGCGATCGACCATCTCGATGGCCTGCTGCGGGCAGATGAGCACACACAGCCCGCAACTGTCGCACTTCTCCGGGTCCACCTGAGTGACGTCATCGACGCGCTCTATCGCGGTCCACGGGCACACACGCACGCAGTCGCCGCAGTTCCCGCAGCGTCCGCAGTCCATGCACCGGCGTGCCTCCGCGATAGCGATCTCCCGGGGGAAGCCGGCGGTCACCTCCGCGAAGTCGGCCACGCGCTCCTCGGCCGGGCGCCGCGCGGTGCGCTGGCGGCGGGTCAGCACCACCGGCTCGGCCTCCCGGATGACCTCCTCGGGCTCGACCCGCGGCAGTGCTGGCTCCGGAGCGGAGATCTCCTCGCCACTGAGGTAGGCCGCGATCGAGAACGCCGCTCGTTTGCCCGCGGCCACCGCCTCCACCAGGGGGCCCGGACCGGTTACACAGTCGCCGCACGCAAAGATGTCGAGTTCACAGGTCGCGCCCGTCTCAGGGTCGGCCGCGACCACATCGCTGTCACACAGATGCTCCAGGCCCACGCGCTTGAGCCAGTCGATGTCCGGGAGCTGGCCGATGGCGACAATGACCGTGTCGCAGGCCACCAGCTCCTCCGAGCCCTCGACGATCTCGAAGCCGATGCGCCCGCTATCATCCGGTGCGGTCGCCCGCGTGCGCGCGCAGCGCACACCGGTGACGCGCCCGTCGTCGCCGACGATCTCGATGGGTTGGAGCTGGTCGGCGATCTCGACACCCTCCTCGAGCGCCTCCTCGACCTCATCGCGGCGGGCCGGCATGTCCTCGAAGCGCCGCCGGTAGACCAGCGTGACGCGATCGGTGAGCCTGATCGCAACACGTGAGCTGTCCACCGCGACATCGCCACCACCGATGACCACGACGTGCTCGCCCAGCTCCAACGCCTCGCCCAGGGCGTGCGCGCGGAGCATGGCCACGCCCTCAATCACCCCGTCGAGATCCTCTCCGGGAACCTGGAGCCTGCGCTGGCGGTGCCCACCCACGGCCAGCAGGATGGCCGCGTAGCCCTGCTCGCGCAGCTCGTCGATGGTGACGTCGGCGCCGACCGCCACGCCGGTGCGGATCTCCACGCCCAGCTTCTCGATCTCCGCGATCTCGTGCTCGACCACGGCCGCGGGCAGGCGGTACTCCGGGATGCCCACCGCCAGCATCCCGCCGGGCACCGGCAGCCGCTCGAAGACCGTGGAGCGATAGCCCATCAGCGCGAGGCGGTAGGCGGCGGTAAGCCCGCCCGGACCTGCGCCCACGATGGCCACACGCTCGGGCTTCGGCGGCGGGGCCTCAGGTGTCTCGGGCAGGTAACGCCCCCCGTGATCTGCCGCGAAACGCTTCATCGCCGCGATCGAGATGGGGTCATCCACGTCGCCGCGCGTGCACTGGCTCTCACACGGATGGTGGCAGCAGCGGCCCAGCACGCCCGGGAAGGGGTGATTCTGCTTGATGAGCCGCAGGGCGTGATCGAACTTGCCCTCGGCGATGAGATTCAGGTAGCCCTGCACGTCCTCGTTGATCGGGCACTCCCAGCGACAGGGCGCGGTGCCGCGCGGCTGCAGTCGCGCGACGATGTTGTGTCGCCGATCCACGTCCTCGAGCGCGACGATGCGGTCGTTGAGCACTCCACGCAGCTCGTCGAAGCTCTCCAGGCCGCGGCGCTCCAGAATCTCGAGGAGCTGAGCGTTCAGGCGGGTGAGGATGTCGTAGCCCTCGAGGTAGATGCCCGTGCACACCTGCACGGTCGTCGCCCCGGCCATCATGTACGCAACGGCGTGCTCGGCCTCGGAGACACCGCCGCTGGCGCTGATCTGCAGCCCGGTCTGCGGCGCGATGGTGTTGACCCAACGCAATACGAAGTTGCGCGCCCACGGCCCCCCGTGGCCCGCATAGCCCCCGTGCATCACCGGCCGACCGGTCTCGACGTCAACCTCGAGGCCGGTGAAGCGGTTGAAGAGCGTAATACCCTCGACACCGATCTTCTCGACCTCGTGCACGAAGCTCGGCGGCGAGGTGAGTTGCGGGGTGAGCTTTACGATGAGCGGCAGGTCAATCTGAGCGCGTACTCCCTCGACCACCTCAAGGATGCGCCGCTCGACGTCCTGACCGCTGAAAGCGATCGAACCATGCGGGCAGGAGACGTTCAGCTCCATGGCCGCGGGCTGCGCCTCGGCGATAATCGCGGTGTTCTCCAGCCAGCTCTGCAGAGTCTGGCAGTCAATGTTGGCGATGACCGGAATCGACAGCGCCTCTCGCGCGCGCGCCAACTCCTCGGCATAGGCATGAGCGTCCTTGCTGCTGGCCTGCTCGTACGAGTAGAACGTGAAGGCACTGCGGTCGGCCAGATGATGCTCGATGACGCGGTAGCGCGGCGCCGGCGAGGTGCGCATGTCCACGACATCCGAGAAGCCCTTCATGATGACGGCGCCCGCGCCTGCGTCCTCGGCGCGCTTCATCATGTCCAGGTTCTGAGTGATGGCCGCGGACCCCGCGACAAGCGGGCTGGGCAGGCTCAGGCCCATGAACGTCGTGGTCAGCGATGGCACGGTGTGCTCCTTCTGGCAGGCTGGGCGGTCCTGCACGATGTGTGACGTCCTCAGGGGCCGACTGCACCCCGGTGAGGCCCTCAACAGCCGGGATAGCTTACCATCAACCGATACCACCGTCAACCGGCCGTCGCACGTGCGTGCAGGTCTCCCGCGCCGCCACGGCGAAGAGGAAATACGTAGTTGGAGCGCATACGTCCACTCGGGATCGGTGGGGCAGGAGGTCGGTGTGATGCGAGTGCATACAACGCTCGTCATCATCGCGATTGCGGCAGGTATCTGTGTTGCGACCACGGGCGTGATGGCCGCTGACAATGTTCAGATTTCGCTGGATGGAACCGAGATCACCCCGAGTGAGCCCGTCCTCATGTGGGACATGGTCTTCCCGTTGCTGCCGGCGGAGTCGTTCCTGCAGGCGCTCGGAGCGACCGTGGTGTGGGATCCCGAGGCCGAGGAACTCGATGCCGAGCTGCCGGGGGTCCATCTGAAGATGTGGGGGGGCCGCAACTGGGCAACCGTGAACGGTCAGCGGGAGAACATGGAGTACGGGCTGCAGACCGTGAGCGGTGTGCCTTACGTCCCCGGGCCGGCCACCGCGCGGCTGCTCGGCTTCAACGCCGACTTCGACGCCGAAACCCTGGTGCTTGCCATCACGTCACCGGTGGCGGCTGAGGTGGACACCCAGCTCGTGGCGACCTTGCTGGCCCCTCCGGGCGAAGGGGTGCCGATCATCCTCACGGTGCGCGAGAGCGACAGGGGCCGGGTTCGGGAGGTGCCGCTCGATCAACGCGCCACCATCACCCGCGGACGCGTGGGCGAGCCCGCCGTGCCGGCCAACGTGGACGACCTGCTGCCGGGCGATCTGCTTGACCTGGGGCTCACCCGCCAGGGCGTCGCGGCTACGGTGAGCGCGTCCTACGGCCAGCAGCTCGGCACCATTGCGTCGATCCAGGGCAACCAGCTCCAACTGCAGGACGGCACCGTCTTCCCCCTCGGCGAAGGCGTGGCCGCAGTGGGCTCGGACGGTACACCTCTGCACGTGCTCGGCGCGGTGGGTGAGGCCGCCATCCTGCGCTTGAGCCCGGCCACCAACGCCGTGTGGGGCATCTTCTCGCAGCGTCGCGGCAATCCGACGCCACCCGATACGGGCGCGCCGGTCATCGCCGGCTTCTTCGTCCCCGGCTACGACCGGCCGCTCACCACCGGCGACACGCTGCAACTGATCATGCTCGCCAGCGCCGGCGGCACCGCGACCGTGCTGCTGCCCGGTCAGGCCGCTGCGCTCACGCTGGCCGAGATTGCGCCGGGTGTGTACGCCGCCGACCTCGAAGTTCCCCACGGCATGGAGATCGCGCGCACCCGGCTGACCGGGCGGCTGGCTAACGCCGCCGGGCAGAGCGCCACCGTGCAGACCACCACGGAGGTGATGGTGGACACCCTGCCGCCGCGCATATACAACCTTACCCCCCCGCCCGACGGCGTCGTGGACGCCGTGCAGCCGCACATCAGCGCGAGTTTCCAGGACCGCGGGCCCGCCGGCATCGATCGCTCCAGCGTCGCGGTGACCCTCGACGGCCGCGACGCCACCCCGCGTGCCCAGGTGACCCGCGACAGCTTCCTGCGCATACCCGACCGCCTCACACCCGGCAGGCACAGCTTCGGCGTGGAGGTCTCCGACTTCGCCGGCAACACCGCCGTAGAGAGTTGGGAGTTCGTGGTGCGCGCCGCCGGGCCGCAGATCACCGGCGTGACCCACGACGCCGCCGGTCCGCTGCGCCCCGCCGATACCATCACGGTGTCCGTGACGGTGACGGCGGCGGGCAGACGGGCCACCTTCGACATCGAGGGCGTGGTCAACAGCGTCGGGATGCAGCTTCAGCCCGGCACGACCACCTACACCGGTACCTACACGGTGCGCGAAGCCGATCGCGCCGACAACGCCCAGGTCACCGTCCACTTCACCGACGCGGGCGGTACGGTCCATGACGCGACCGCCGACGCGGGTGTCACCATCGTCGCCCCCGAGCCCGAGACTGCCGAGGCCGTGGCCTTTGCCATCACCAGCCCGCAGCAGGGCGAGGAGACCGGCCGGAACATCACACCCGCCGGCACCGGCCCGGCCGGCGGACGCGTGCAGTGGGTCATCACCTATCACAAGCTCATCCTCGGTGGCGAGGTGGCGCGGGGTACGGCGACTGTCGCTGCGGATGGCACCTGGCAGGCCGCCAACCCGGTGGACCTGAAGCTGCTGCTCATCGGCATGGCTGACGGCTATACGCTCACGGCCCAGCTTCGTGGTGAGGGGGATGCGGTGCTCGACGAGGCGTCGGTACGCTTCACGGCGCGGGAATAGCACTTGCCTGCGCATTTGCGCGAGCCGGTAGCGGACACGCGCCCGGTGCGGCTGACCGGCGGCGGCGCCGTCGGCATCACCGGGGGGGGCGGCAGGTCACTCGCCGGGCTGTCCACCGTCGGGGGCGGATGCGAGATCCGCCACAATCGCTGCAAGTTCATCGAGCTTGAACGGCTTGTGCACATGCGGCAGTCCGGTGCGGTCGAAGAAGTCCCGGGTGCGTGGGCTGAGAATGTCCCCGGTGGCAACGATCAGCCGGGGCGCGATCTGCGGGCGCCGCTGCAGGAGAGTCTCGCACACCTCTTCACCGCTCATGCCTGGTAGCCGCAAGTCGCAGATGATCGCGTCGAAGTCGCGCTCCAGCGCCAGCTCGAGGCCCTCTTCGCCGGTGAGTGCAGTCACGACTTCGTGGCCCAGCCGGCCAAGGTACTCCTCCACCAATGTGCCCAATGCCGGCTCATCGTCGATGAACAGCACTCGTGTTGACGGCCTGGACGTGGAGGTCGCCTCCTCTTCCGAATCGCCTCCCTCGTCCTTTCCGCCGCCACCGATCTGCGGATTGGTGTCAGGCACCGGCAGGGTGACGGTGAAGCGTGCGCCCGGTTCGGCGTCCTCGTAGTGAATACTCCCACCATGCGCCTCGACGATGCGGCGGCAGATGTTGAGCCCGAGGCCTGTCCCCTGGTCTCGCGGCTTGGTGGTAAAGAACGGCTCGAACACGCGTCGTCTCAGTCGCGGGGGAATTCCCGGTCCGTCATCGGCGACCGAGACCTCGATGCGCCCGTCCGCGAGTGCGGTGCTCACCGACAGCGTGCCCCCGCCCTGCTCCTGAAGCGCGTAGAACGCGTTGTCAACGAGGTTGTAGATCACCTGCTGCACTTGACCGTAATCGGCGACAATTTCGGGCAGTCCGCTCTCGAGCCGCGTGTCCACCACGATGTCGGCGGTGTGCAGGTCGTAGGCGCGCAGATCGAGCACGCCACGGACGAGATCGTTGAGGTTGAACGTCGCCGCCCGATCGTCGGTCTGGCGCGCAAAACTGAGCAGGCTCCGGGCGACGTGCCGGCAGCGCTCCGCCTCCTCGGCGATGATCTGCATCGGTCGGGCGTCGTCGGTGCCGACAAAGCGCGCGCTGAGCATCTCCGCGTACCCCGCGATGGTGGTGAGCGGGTTGTTCAGTTCGTGCGCCACGCCGGCGATGAGCGTACCCACCGACGCCAGCCGATCCGCCTGGATGAGCTGCGCGCTCAGTTCCTTCTCGGCGGTCACGTCGCGCGCGATCCCGTGGATGGCCTCCATGCGCCCGGCGCGACGGATTACGTTGGCGCGAAGCTGCACCACGATAACCCGACCGTCAGCGCACAGGAAGCGCAACTCGGTCTGATCATCATGCGACTGCTCGGCGAGCAGGTTGCGCACGTAGGCGCGCGCGGCCGCCTGCGACTCGGGTGTGATCAGGTCCCAGAAGCGCAGATGCGAGAACTGCTCCCGAGTGTATCCCAGGATGTCCGCTGCTGCGCGGTTTACATACAGAAAATTGCCATCGAGGTCGTGGGTGTAGATGATGTCATTCGCGTTCTCGGCCAATTCACGGTAGCGTCGCTCCGATTGTGCCAGCCGCTCCTCGGCCCGCCAGCGCGACGTGACGTCGCGCGCGACGCGCACGCAACCGAACGCCACTCCCTCATCATCACGCAGTGGCATCACCTGGATCTGATGTACCCGGCCATGCGCGCGGTGCACGTGTGTCGCGGGTGCGTCCGCCTCGCAGCAGGCGATCAGCATCTGTTGAAGCGCGTCCGCATCCTCGTCGGCCTGCCCATCCCCCGCGGCGCTCGTGGGGACCGGAAATGCCTCGCTCAGGAGCCGGCCGATCAGCTCCCCTTCGCTCCTTCCGGCAAACTGTTGCGCGGCCGCATTCGCGGCCGTGATCCGCCCTTCACAGTCATGCACGGTCACCAGATCGCTGATGGCGTCGAAGGTCTCTCGCCAGCGATCACCGGCCAGGCGCACGTGCTCGAGCAGCAGCATGTGATGGAGGATGATGCCCAGCTGCCCGGTGGCGTTGCTCAGAGTGCGCAGGTCCGCATCGGGCAACTGTCGGCCGTCGGTCATCCCTATCACGAGCACTCCGACAAGCCCGTCAAGACCCGTCAACGGCAGCGCCGCCGCATGACTCACCCGGCGGCCTTCGGGAGGCGCTTCGTGTGTAAACCGCACCGTCTCCTGCCGACGCGCGGCGCGGGTCAGCGGATGGTCCGCCGACATGTCGATCTGATCCGGCAGGCCCCACGATGGATCGGTGCGGTAAGAGACTGTCAGCCGCTGGCCGTCGTCACTGCTGAGGTATGTGGCCGCCCAGGCAGCGCCCAACAGGTCGCGCACACGCTCGGTCGCGGCGCTGATCATCGAGTCCAGGCGCGGAGCGGCGATGGCCGCGCTCGCCACCGAATCAATCAGCGCGAGACGTTGCTGCCGCTCGATCGCCTCCCGCTCCGCGTGGTAGACGTGCGCCGCCAGCGCGTTGCCGATCAGGATACTGCCCAGCACCTGGACGACATGCCCGGTCCACGCCGTCGCGGTGGTCGGGAGCAATCGGGTCGCAGTGAGCAGCAGGGCCCCGCTCCACAGGGAGTACGATGCGCCGAACATCCGCGAAGTGGTAGGGCCGAGCACCCCACGGTCCCACGTGATCCAGGCAGAGGCCGCGAGAGCCGCGGCCACCGCGACACGCAGGCCCTGCTCGAGGACCAGGAAGGCGTTGTCCCGTGAAGTTGACAGCACGGCCGCACGCAGTGACGGCCAGAAGGGCAACACCCACACGAACAGTGTCAGCAGGGCAGCCAGCCCCGCCGCTGCCCACAGCAGCACTCGCCCATGCGGGCGCGGTCGGTCATCATCTTCGACGCGAGTCAGGGCGAGCGTTCCCCAGCAGATGAGTACGCCGGCCATGGCCATCGAGAGCGTGAGAGTCGCCTGGTAGAGACGGAGTTCGTCGTGGAAGAGGTAGTCGGGGACGATCCGGAGTGCAAGCAGGACGAAGCCCATCGCCAGCAGCAGGTAGCCGAGGCGCGGCCGGCGGTCGTGCAGTAGCAGAAGCAGGTAGATGCCCGCTCCGAGGCAGAGGAAGTCGATGATATTGAGGATGGCGTACGCGCTGTCGGTCGCCGGCCCGGCGTGCGGCATCACATCAGATCACTCACAGAGGTGGTCACCAATCATCGGGATGGTCAATGACATCGACGGCCATCAACCGGATGTCATCAGGCATGGTACACCGCGCATTGACCGGCGTCAACCGCGGCGGGAAACTGAAGCTCGGGCTCGGCCTCACTGCCGGCAAGGAAGGGCGATCAGGCATCCGCTCACGGGGGCTCGGCGTCCCGGCCGAGCCGCTGCGGACGAGCGCCATCGGCGGCGCGCAGACCGCCACCGTCGTCGCGGTGCGCGCGTCTCCGCGCCTGTAGAACGCGGGGGCGAGCTCCCATGCGGAGACGGCAGAACGCAGGGACGGCATGTCCTCTCGGATTCGTGAACTCGGTGTGGCTGGCGTCACACCGAGCGTGAGATGTCTGCGCAGTGGGCTCGCCGGTCGGTACGCATCTGGCGGACCCAAGCTGGATCATCGCCTCCGCTCCCCCAGGCAGCAGAGAGCGTACGTGTCCTCACGCAGACAGGCAGGCCGACGCGGCCGCAGGTGGTTGCGTCCACGGTCGCGCCGCCCCTCCGATGGACCACGCGCGCGTCAGATGTACGCCTGATCGTGCTCCGGGCCGGTCTGGCCGGGCCCGAGGTCGCCCGTGGTCTCCCCGCGATGCTCCGCGATGTACGCCTCCAGCCACGCCTGCATCTCGGCGGCGACCTCCGGATGGTCGTCAATGACGTTGGTCAGCTCCTCGGGGTCGGCCTCGAGGTCGTACAACTCGCGACGCCCCGGCCCGGTGCCTTCGGGCACTTGCGTCCACGGAGCGATGTAGTTCCACCGCCGGTTGCGCACTGACGCATGGCGGCCGAACGCGCTGATGATCTGCTCGCGCTCGCTGTCGCGTCCCTCGACTGCCAGCGGCCAGATGTTCTCGCCGTTGCAGCGCTCGGGGACGTCCTCACCCATCATGCTGAGCACGGTGGGCATGATGTCCTGGTGCTGCACGAAGCCGCCCACTCGTACCCCCGCCGCCTCGCCCCTGGGGTGGCGGATCAGCAGCGGCACCTGCGTGACCTGGTTGCGCAACCGGGTCTCGCTCTTGTGCATCTCGCCCTGTTCGCCCATCATGCAGCCGTGGTCGGAGACGAACACGATGATGGTGTCGTCGAGAAGGTCCTCATCCGCCAGCGTATCCAGCAGGTGCCCGACCCACCGATCTACCAGCGTGCACTCGCCCGCGTACCCCGCCCTGACGCAACGGAACAGCTCCTCGGACATCTGGTCCACCAGTCCGGGCGGGAACGCCGACCTGTAGGGGTCGAACTGCGGGTCGTACCTGCGCCCGTACTCAACCGGCGGGTCCCACGGCTCGTGCGGATCGAAGGAGTCAATCCACATGAAGAACGGGTAATCGCCGCGGAAGCCGCGCACCCAGTCTGCGGCTTTGGTGAACACGCGTCCGGCCAGGCTGTCGGCCTCGCTCTGCCACTGCACCCGCCCGTTGATGTGCTGCACCAGCCAGTGGTGGGGGTCTTGCGGCCCGCCGCTCCAGGCAGTCACCGTCGGCCAGACATCCTTCACGCGCTCGAGGTCGCGCCAGTTGTACTTGTCGTCCTCGACACCGCGCACCCAGTACCAGTACTCCATCCCGCGGTGGAAGTTCTTCCCCGGCTTCATCATGTGATAGACGTCGGTGACCATGCAGGTGGCGTAGCCGCTGTCCAGCAGGTGCTCGGCGAGCGTCACGTCCTCGTGGAACAACGGGTGCCAGCCCGGCATCGATACCTTGTCCGAGTGCTGTGGATGGTATTCAAAGGGGATGATGCGCCGCCCGGTCACCAGCACGCGCCGCGCGGGCAGGGTGGGCAGGCCCTCGCCGAACGCCTGCTCATAGAGCGCGGATTCCTTCGCCAGCGCGTCGAGGTTCGGGGTCTCGATCCACTCATTGCCGTAGCAGCCCAGGTAGTCCCAGCGAAAGGTGTCCGAACAGATGAGGACCAGGTTCATCGCGCCGTCTCCTTTGACTTGTCGGGGCTGGACGAGGCCCACGACATTTCTCCGCCACGCCCGGGTATCCTGCCCGGGGCGCTACCGCACGGCCGCGATTGGGTGGGCCTTGCCGCCGGCGCCGTAGTAGCGCTGCTTGAACCGCAGCGCCACGTTCACCAGTGCGATCAGCACCGGCACCTCGACCAGCGGGCCGATCACGGCGGCGAACGCCTCGCCGGAGGTAATCCCGAACACCGCGACCGCCACGGCTATCGCCAGCTCGAAATTGTTGCTCGCCGCCGTGAACGAGAGTGTCGCGGTCTGGGCGTAGGTTGCGCCCGCCCTGCGGCTCATGAAGAACGAGAGCAGGAACATGGTCACGAAATAGATCAGCAACGGGATGGCGATGCGCACCACGTCCACAGGAAGCTGGATGATGTACTCGCCCTTGAGCGAGAACATGACTACGATGGTGAACAGGAGTGCGAGCAGGGTGACCGGACTGATGCGCGGGATGAAGCGCGTGTGATACCAGTCACGACTCTTGAGCGCGATCAACGAGTAGCGCGTGATGATGCCGGCGACAAAGGGGATCCCCAGATAGATGGACACGCTCTGGGCAATCTGACCGATGGTGACGCCGACGGTCGTGCCCGCGACCCCGAAGACCGGCGGCAACACCGTGATAAAGACATAGGCGTAGACCGAATAGAACAATACCTGAAAGACACTGTTGAAGGCCACCAGCCCCGCGCAGTATTCGGTGTCACCCTCCGCCAGTTCGTTCCAGACGATCACCATGGCGATGCAGCGCGCCAGGCCGATCATGATCAGACCGTACATGTACTCGGGGTAGCCGCGCAGGAAGACGATGGCGAGTACGAACATCAGCACCGGCCCGATGATCCAGTTCTGAACCAGGGACAGGGTCAGCACCCGCCAGTTGCGGAAGACATCGCCCAATTCCTCGTAACGCACCTTCGCCAGCGGAGGATACATCATCAGGATCAGGCCGATGGCCAGCGGCACCGACGTCGTGCCCACCTGCGTGGCCTCGTTCAAGCCGCGCACAAGCTCGGGCAGCAGATAGCCCAACCCCACGCCGAAGCCCATCGCCAGGAAGATCCACAGGGTCAGGTAGCGGTCGAGCAATGACAGGGACCGAGCGACCGACTGTGCCATTGGTATCGCTCCAGGTGGAGGCTAGGCCGCGTGAATCATGTACAGGCCGGCGAGGATGACCAGGGCCCCGCAGACGCGCTTGACGATGATGGTGCCGGGCGAGCGCTCGTTCCAGTCGAGGTAGCTCTGTACCAGCTCAGCGGAGGTGCCTGCCGCCACGATGACCGAGCAGTGGCCCACACCGTACGCCAGCAGGAGTGCGGCGCCGTAGAGCAGGCTGCTGCTCGCCACTCTGAAGGCGACCGCCAGCATCGGCGCCATGTAGGCGAAGGTGCATGGGCCCAGCGCGACGCCGAACACGAGTCCCAGCACCAGCGCCGCCACCAGGCCACTCCCGTAGCGACCGCTGACCTGCGCGCCACTGAAGTTGAGACCGATGATATCGAGCAGATAGAGGCCGACGAGGATGAAGATAGCCGCCACGAAGTAGTTGCCCCACGGCCCGACATCGCCCAGCATTCGGCCCATCGAGGCAGTAATGACGCCAATGAGCGCGATGGTGACCAGGATGCCCGCGGCGAACACGGTCGCCAGCACGAACGCCCGGCGCGTGGCGACGCGCCCCTGCCCCTGGATAAAGCCGATAATGAGGGGGATGCTGCCCAGGTGGCACGGGCTGAGCAGGATGCTCAGGACGCCCCACACGAAGGCCCCTCCCAGCGCGATCAACGCAGTGCCCTCGACCGCGCGCGTGAGGCTGATGAAGAGTTGTTCCAAGTCACCGTACCCCTATCTCCGCCAGCTTCGCCACAATCTCTTCCTTAGCCCAGTAGCCGATGTGACGGAAGACCTCGCGTCCTTCCGCGTCGTAGATGATTTGCGTGGGGATCGTCTGCACGTCGTACTTCTGACCCAACTCCGGGTTTGCCCGGACATCGGCAAACTCGACCTGGAGCCTGCCCGCATGGTCGGCGCGCAGCTCGTCAAGGATCGGCTGCATCATCCTGCACGGAACGCAGCTCTGCGCCCCCACCTCGACGAAGCGCGGCAACTGCTCCGCCCCCTCCTCATCGCCGCCGGGCCGCTCATCCCCGGCCGGGGCCTCCCCCGGCCCGGGTTCGGGGCCGGGGCCGCCCTGGACGTCATCGATCGACGCTTCGGGCGCTGAGCTTGGTGCGCGCGGGCCGGTGTCTCGCGTCAGGAAGGCCGCCGCCGCAGCGACCACGATGAGCATGACGATGGCGATCTGCACGCTCTTGTCCATCGTGTACAAGCACCTCTCCGGTCGTGTTGGTCGAGATTGCACTCACACCGGACGGAAGCCGCATATGGCGGCTCCCGTCCGGATGGCTACTGCGCCGCCGTTGTGCTTCGAGGCCCTTCTCGACCGCAACCTGGCTGCCTCGGAGCAGGCCGTCTTCAGGACTTCGCGCGCGAGCCCACCGGCATCAGAGCTGGGGGATCACACCCTCGTCGATGAGTTGGTCCTTGACCCGATTCCAGATGCCATGTTGCGCGTAGGCCCTGCGCAGCTCCTTCGGATCGGGGAACGAGATGCACTGCGCGCGGCACAGCGTCGCGCAGGTGCTGCACCCCACCACGCACGCCTGGGGCTGCGCCACCACCGGCCCCTCTTCGGTCCACTCGAACACGTTCTTGCCGCAGTTCATGCACATCCCGCACTGCACACACCGCTCGCCATCGATGGTGGGGGACCACTCGATTTCCTTCCGATCAATTCCTGCGAACCAGGGCACTGTCAACGCCTCTGTTCCTCGTTCTCTTGGGAACCGCCCGCCGTGTCGCTGGCGCTATCCACAGAGCTTGTCCTGCAGGCCCTCGAGCTTCGCCAACGCGGCCTCGTACGCCGAACGGAACAGCTCCGCCGCGCCCGCTTCATCCAGCGTCTGCAGGCTGATGAGGTTCTTGAGCGCCTCGACATCCGCCTCGCTCTCGATCAGCATGGCCCCCACGCCCTCGAACAGGCGGCCGGCAATCCGACGCGCCTGAGCAGGCTCCAGTCCGGCATCGGTGGCCGCGTCGATGAGCGTCCCCGCCACCGGGAACAGGTAGGTGGGGCCCACCGCCAGCAGGGCGCAGGCCGCGTTGATGACCTCCTCACCCACCTCCAGGCTGTCGCCCCAGGCATCGAGGAGTTGCTGCAGCAGAGCGCGCGAGGCGTCCGTGACCGCCTCGTTGCAGGCGAACACGTTCATGCCCCGCCCCAAAAGCGATGGCGCGTTGGGCATCACCCGCACCACCTGTGCGCCGTCCGGCAGCGCCGCGCAGGTCTTCTGCAGGGTCACTCCCGCCGCGACCGAAATGACCAGCGTCTCCGGCTCGATGGCATCCGCGACCTCCTGCAGCACCGGCACGACCGCCGGAGGCGGCACGGCCACCACCATGACGTCGGCATCCGCGGCGGCACGGTTGTCCGTGACAGTCGTCACTCCAAGCCGTCCGGCCAGATCCTCAAGGCGCTTCGTGTCGGGGTCGGACACCACAATCGCCCCCGGCTGCACAGCCCCCCCGCACACCAGTCGCTCCACCAGCAGTCCGCCCATGATTCCTCCGCCGAGACATCCGATGCGCACTCGACCGCCTGCGATCACTTGCGTCAACCTCCTCGGGTACACGCGGCTGTATGCTGGGACGTCACGCGACCACGGTGCCGTCCATCGCTCTACTCCCCCGCTAGGAAAGCGCTGATCTCCGCCACCGACAACACCTTGCCTGCCGCCTTGACCTCGCCGTCGATGGCGAGCGCCGGCGTCATCATCACCCCGAACTCCATGATCTCCGGCAGCTTCTCTATCTTCACGATCTCCGCATCCACGCCCGACTGCCAGACCGCCTCTTCGGCGTTGGCGGCCAGGGCCTTGCACTTGGGGCA
>CAZTZN010000010.1:0-50088 GCA_964617715.1 uncultured Armatimonadia bacterium
ATAGAGGGGGCGCCGGGCACAACGGCGACGACTGACGGCAACGACAGCGGGCCTGTGGCCCGCCCCCCGGCGAGGGCGCCGGGGGCACAACGGCGACGGCACAACGGTAACAGCCGAGGAGGTCCCAACATGCCTCGAACCCCCATGACCTCGCGTGAGCGCATCCTCGCTGCGATCCGCCACGAAGAGCCCGATCGTGTGCCCATCTCGCCGCGCGTGGGCGCGTGGATGACCGCCGAGTACGCCGACAACAGCCTGGCGAAGCAGCTCGAAGTGCTGCCCGATATGGACTTCATGCACATCGTCGGCGTGGCGACCCCGAACTACATCTGCTCATATCCGGAGAGCTACGAACTGCCCGAAGTGGAGGTCGAGCAGAGCCGCCGCGACGACGGCGACTGCGTGATCGTGGAACGCACCTTCCACACGCCCGCGGGCGACATCTCGGACGTGACGCGCGTGCCGCCCGGCGGGCGCGAGTACGGCGTCTCGCCCAACCCGGTGAAGCTGGAATTCCTCATCAAGTCGCGTGACGATCTGCACGCGATGCGCTACGTCCTGCCGCCGCCGCGGATAGATCCGGACAGCCTGCGCGGCTATCGGCGGCAACTTGGTGATCGCGGCGTGGTCATGGTCAATATCCAGTCGGCGCTCGATCACCATGCCGGCGACGCGCGCGGCATGGAGAACCTGATGATCGACTACTACGCCGACCGCGCGTTCTTCGACGAGGTCCTCGGCCTGTTCCACGAGTACTCGCTGGCGGCGGCGAAGGCGGCGCTGGAAGCGGGAACCGAGTTCATCTTCGGGAGCTGGTACTACAACTCGCTCTCCTCGGGCTGGTCGCCGGCGATCTTCGCCGAGGTCTTCGTGCCGCAGATCCGTGAGCAGGTGGAGTTGTGCCACAGCTACGACGCGCTTTACGACTACTACGATGACGGCAAGCTGGCGCAGTCGATGGAGCTGATCGCCGACTGCGGGATCGACGTGCTGGAGACCTGCACTCCGCCGCCGGTGGGCGACTTCGACCTGGCCGAGGCCAAGCGTACCATCGGCGATCGCGTCACCCTCAAGGGCTGGGTGGACCTGCTCTACGTGGTGAAGCACGGCACGCCGGAGCTGGTGGAGCGGACGGTGCGCGAGGGCATGGAGATCGCCAAGCCGGGCGGCGGCTTCATCATCGGCTCCTCGGACAGCTTCCGCGAGGGCACGCCGCGCGAGAACATCGAGGCCTACTTCCGCGCCTGCCTGGAGTATGGAGTGTACGCCTGACCAACGCACTCGACCGCGAGCGGCCGCGGCGGGCCGACCACTCGTGCGGCCCCTGCAGCCAGGCCCGGACGGCGGCGACGCCTTCAGCGCCTGCGCCAACGTGATGGTGAGTGTGGTGCGGAGCCTGCTTTGAGCGGTCGGGGGGTCATGAGACGTGAAGCAGGGCGCGGCGGAGTGCCGCGCCCTGCGGGTGTGTCTGCAGCCCGGTGGAGGGCGGCGGCTACTGCAGGTCCCAATGGCTGCGGTCGGTGACGTAGCCCTGGTTCTCGACCTTGGCGTGGCCGTCGGCGAAGCCGACGTTGCCCACGTCATTGTGGCGCAGGTAGACGTAGTAGTTGTTGGGCTCCACGGCCCAGGTGATGACGTAGGTCATGCCGTTGCTCCAGCCGCCGCTGCTGACCTGGTGCGCGCCGCTGTCGGCGAGCACGATGGTCTCGGCCGGCTGCTCAATGTAGGAGAGGTTGCAGCCGCCGTAGCCGTAGCCGCCGCTGCCCGGCCATGCGTAGGTGAGGTAGTAGTAGTTCCAGCCGTAGCCCAGGAAGTAGGCGTTCCAGGCCGGGCACTTGAGGATCTGTGTGTTCTTGATGTAGGGCTGCAACAGCCAGTACCAATAGGTGTAGGGACCGCCGGTATTGGGGTCGATGGCGACCTGTGGCTGGTAGGAGGCGGGCAGGTTGTCGTCGTAGTCCTGGGCGTACTGCATCGTGGCCAGCATGAGCTGCTTGACGTTGCTCAGGCAACTCGCGGCCTTGGCCTTCTCACGGGCGCGGGCGAAGACCGGGAAGAGGATCGCCGCCAGGATGGCGATGATCGCGATGACGACCAGCAGTTCGATGAGCGTGAAACCGCGCTTCATTCCCGTCGACCTCCCATGACGCTAATGAAATGAGACGCCGATCACGTCCGAACGCACCGCGGGGGGCAGCTCAGCCACACAAGCCATCTCTCCCGCTTCTCGGGCGTCTGTGTGTGATACTGCCGCGATAGTCGGATCTGCCGCAGACCTCGCGCCTGCTCTCAGTCGCCGCCGCCGGTCCCCGGCCAGGCCTTAATCTCGATGCGCTTGATCCACCAACTTCCCCAGCCGCCGACCTTGAGGACGATGGAGAACTCGGACCGGGGATCGTCATCACCGTAGAGAGTGGGCATATCGGTCTGCACGTACCAGCGGTGCATCTCGCCCAGGTAGCGACGATTGCGCACCCCGGCGGGCATCTCGCCAACGCGTGTGTGTCCGGGCGCGAGGTCCATGGCGAGCCACGAGCCCCTGGCGCCGCGCCGGTGGGCCCACGCGCGGACGCGGAAGCCGACGGGGTCCGCGGGCTCGACGGCCTCGCACAGGAGCGCCAGCCCCTGAGGTGAGCCCCAGGTCGTTTCGAGGTTGACCATGCGCTGGTTGAGCGCGCCGCGGTAGGGGATGACCAGCCCGACGTAGTCCAGGTTCGACTCGCCGGGCAAGACGAAGCCCAGCAGGCGGAAGTTGCCGATGATGATCGGTTCCGTGGCGGGCTCGGGCGCGATCGCGTCACCGGTGCCCTGATAGAGCGCCATGCCGTCGGGCCTGAAGACGATGGTGGCGCCGGTGTCCTGAGCGAGCGCGCAGGACGCGGCCAGGGCGATGATCAGCGCGGTCGCGCCCGGTATCGTGAGCTTTCGCATCGCGGGTTCCTCCTCGTGCGGCACACGTACACACTCCGCCACCGACGCGCCGGAAGCGGCTGGATAGTACTTACCCATCGGCCCCGCCCTCACCTCCCCGCGCAGGAGGGAATGTGGCGGGCGCCGCCGAAGACAGGCGGGTCGCAGCACGCGCCGGCCGATGGCGGCCGAAGTTGAGAGGATGGAGGGCATCAGATGCCGACGCTGGCGATCAACGGCGGAGCGAAGGTTCGGGAGGAGGGGTGGCCGCAGTGGCCGCCCGACGACCCGGGGTTTCTGGAGAACCTCAAGGCGGTGCTCGACTCGGGCGTGTGGGGCACCGGCGGCGAGTGGACGCAGAAGGCCACGCAGATGATGTGCGAGTATCACGGCGCGCGCTACGGCGTGGCGCTCAGCAGCGGCACCACGGCCCTGGACGTGGCGCTGCGCTCGGTGGGCGTGAAGCCCGGGACGGAGGTGATCATACCCCCGTACACCTTCATCGCCACGGCGAGTTCGGTGATCTCGGTGGGGGCCATCCCCATCTTTGTGGACATCGACCCCGACACGTTCAACCTCGACCCGACGAAGATCGAGGAGGCCATCAGCGAGCACACCAGCGCGATCATCGCGGTGCATATCGGCGGCTCGCCCGCGGCCATGGATGAGATCATGGCGATCGCGCGCAGACATGGGCTCAAGGTGGTCGAGGACTGTGCGCAGGCGCACGGGGCGCTCTACAAGGGCAGCCGCATCGGGGCCATCGGTGATGCCGGGGCCTTCAGCTTTCAGTCCTCCAAGAACGTGACTTCCGGCGAGGGCGGGATGGTGCTGACCAACGATGCGGAGGTGTTCAGCCGCTCGTGGTCGATCCACAACTGCGGCCGGGTGCCTGAGGGCGAGTGGTACGATCATCGGGTGATGGGGTGGAATCATCGCATGACGCAGTTTCAGGGCGCGCTGATCTGCCGCTGCATGGAGCTGCTGCCCGAGCAGTTCGAGCGGCGCGCGCGCAACGGCGACTACCTGCGTGAGCGCCTGCAGGAGATCGAGGGCATCGAGCTGCAGAAGCTCACCGACCCAGACAACGTGTCGGCGTTCCACCTCTACATCTTCAAGTATGAGGCCGAGGCCTTCGATGGGCTCAGTCGCGACCGCTTCCTGGCGGCGCTGGGCGCCGAGGGCGTCCACGCCGCGCGCGGCTACAACCCGCTCTACCGCGAGGGCGTGTTCGCCGACAACGTGCACATGGATGAGTTCCCGTTCGCCCGGCGCTACTACGACGGCGATGTGGACTACTCGCAGGTCTCGTGCCCGGCGTGTGAGCACATCTGCGACAACGGCGGCTTCTGGATGCCCCAGCGCTACGGGCTGGCGGACGAGCGGGCCATGGACGACATCGTGGACGCGATGATCAAGATTCGCGACAATCTGGGAGAGCTTAAGGAAGCGTGACGGGGACGCGAGTGCTGACGGTTACCGCGGCCCTGGTGGTTGCGCTGGGGCCCGGGCCGGCCTGCGCCCAGCAGATGATGCGCGTGCTGGAGCGCGGGCCGGTCGGCTTCCTGCACGGGCGCACGCTGCTGCAGCGTACCGGCAACCTGACCGGCGGGGACTTCTCCCACCCGGCCGCGGCCGACTGGGACGGGGACGGACGCGAGGACCTGGTGGTGGGCTCAGGCTACGGCGACCTGCTGCTGTTCACGCGCGCGGGCGGCGGGCCGTTCGGCGCAGCGCAGGCGCTGCTGCCCGGGGAGGAGCTGTCCCTGGCGGCCCGGCCACGGCGGATGCAGGTGTCGCCGTGGCTGGGTGACCTCGACGGCGATGGGCAACTCGACCTGCTGCTGGGCCTGCACGATCGTGTCTACCGCTACGCGGTGCGTGGCGGGAATGCGGTGGATGGTGTGCTGCTGGCCGGGCCGGGCAGTCCGGCGGCACTGGAGCCGCCGCTGGCGCCGTGCGCGGCCGACCTCGACGGCGACGGGGCCGTCGAGGTGATCGTCATGGACGGGCGCGGCCGGGCGTACCTGCTGGCCGACGGCGGGGCGCGGCCGCTGATGGTGGCGGGGGCGCAGCTTCAGGTGGCGGCGCCCGCGCGCGCCTGGGCCGGAGACTGGGACGGCGACGGGCGCGCGGACCTGGTCATCGGCACGGGGGACGGGCGGGTGGTGCTGTGCCGCGGCGCAGAGACGGTCCTGTCGGCGCCCGAGGAGCTGGCGGCGGCGTCCGAGGCGGCGGGCGCGCAGCCTGCACCGTGGGCGACGGACTTCGACGGCGACGGTGACTGTGACCTGCTGGTGGGGGGGCGCGCGGGCTTCGTGGCGCTGGTGGAGCGTGGCGCCGGGGGCGCCCTGACGCCGGCGGGCTACCTGCAGCAGGCCGACGCGCCGATTGATGCCGGGCGCTGTGCGGTGGCCAGCGCCGGCGACTGGGATGGCGATGGCGACGCCGACCTGGTGGTCGGTGGTGAGGACGGACGCGTGCGCCTCTACGAACGGCTGCCCGGGCCGGGGCTGAGCTTCGCCCGCGGGCGGCAGGTGGCGGGCACCGAAGGCCCGGTTATCGCGCCGGGCAGCGATCCGCTGCGCTACGCGGCGCCTGCGCTGACCGACTGGGACGCCGACGGTGACCCTGACCTGCTGGTGGGGGGCGGGGCGGGACAGATCGATCTGTGGCTCAACTCGGGCGGGCTGCGGCCGATGGGCCCGCTGCAGGTGAGCGGGGCCGATCTGCGCATCGCCGGGATCGCCATGCCGGCGCCCTTCGACTTCAACGGCGATGGCGACATCGACCTGTTCGTGGGCGCGCGCCCGCCGCCGGAACGCGACCTGGGGCCGGGCGTGGTGCTACCGGAGATCGCGCCCGGCTGCGCGTATTTTGAGAACACCGCCGACCGCACCGGGGTCGTGCCCGAGTTCGCCAAGGGTGTGCCGATCGCGATGGCCCTGCGCTCGACCGACAGCGGCCTGCATCGCGATGCAGGTTTCCTCGCCCCTTACGCCACCTATCCGGCACGCTGGCGCGGCCCGCGGATCGACTTCGTGACGGTGACGCTGCAGGGTACCTTCGTCTTCGTGAACCGGGCGCGCCCCGGCGCGTACGCCACCCTGGAAGCCGAGTGCACGGGCCGTACGCTGCCGCCCGCGCTGCTGCCACCGCTCTACGCCGCGACGCCCGCGGAGCTTGACGGCGAGGTGGGGCTGCTTGCCGCCGATTGCGCGTGGGGCTTTGTCTGCTGGTACCCGCGCGCGGCGCTGGAGGAGTGATCTGGTGGCCATCTGGGAGCATAGACTGGGCTGGCCGGGCGTGGCGGGCGGGTTCGTGGGCCGCTCCCGGCGGCCGCGGCCCGGGAGCGATGATCCGCCCGACCGCCTCGCGGCCGCGCTGGCGGAGATGGGCCCGGGCCTGCGGCCGGTCGAGGCCGAGCAGGTGCATGGCGCCGAAGTCGCGCGGGTGACGGCCGCGATGCTGCCCGGCAGGGGCGAGGTCTTGACGGTCCCGGCGGTGGATGGCCTGGTCACCGACCTGGTGGGCGTGGCGCTGGCGATCTACGTGGCGGACTGCCTCGCGATCTTCCTGCAACACCCGCGCGCGGGCGTAGTCGGCCTGGCTCATGCGGGCTGGCGGGGGTTGGCGGCGGACATGCCGGGGCGGCTGGTGCGCGCGACGCTTGAGCAATTCGGTGGCCGCGCGGACGAGCTGCGCGTGGCGCTCAGCCCGTGTATCCGCGCATGCTGCTTCGAGGTGGGGGAGGAGGTGGCGGCGGCCTTCGATGACATCCCGGGCGCGGTCGATGGCTCGCGCGAACGCCCGCATGTGGACATGATCGCCGTGGCGCGTTGGCAGCTTGCGCGGGCGGGCGTCCGTGAGAGCATGCTGGATGTCATGGCCGGGTGCACGCGCTGCGAACCGGAGCGCTTCGCCTCGTACCGATGGGACCCGGAGCGTTGCGGCCGGAACGTGGCGCTGATCGCGCGGGCGGAGGGCGAGCATGGTCACAGGGGACAGGTCAGGTAGCCTGTCCTGCCGACGACGCGGCAGCAGGGGATCGACGATCGCACCGGCCCTCTGCCACCGAGCGACGGCGGGAGCCGCGGCCGTTGCGGCTCCACGGCACGGTAACGAGCGAGCGGTGCAGGAGGACGCATGACGGAGACGGCGGGGATGGCTGCCGGACCGGCGCGGGGACAATGCGGCAGGGGGCTCAGTCCCGCAGGTCGTCCTCAGCGGGGAGGGCCCAGCGGCGGGGTTGCGTGGGCGCCTCGCCCAGCGGGCTCTCGACCGGGGCGAATTGCAGGGTCACCGCGCCGGTAGCGTCGATGCGCAGGGCGATGTGCCGGCGCCACGCGTCATCGGGCTCGGGGAAGTCGGTGCGGTAGTGCGCCCCGCGACTCTCGGTGCGCGCCAGCGCCGCGGTGAGCACGAGGTTCGCGATGGTGACCAGGTTCGCGGTCTCGGCCTCCTCACGCGAGGACACCGGGAGAGTCGAGATCTGCCTGGCCCACGCCCGCACCGTGTCGCGGGCCTCCAGCAGCGTTTCTCCGTCGCGCTCCATGCCCGCGTAGGTCTGCATCAGGCTCTGCAGCTCGGCGCGCAAGGCGGTGGGGGCGCAGCGCACCGGCGGGGGCGCCAGCTCCGCCGCCACGCCGAGCTGCTCGTAGGAGAGGCGGGGCAGGGCGGGGGCGATGGCGGCGGCGCGCAGTCCGAAGACCAGGCCCTCGAGCATGGAGTTGGAGGCGAGGCGGTTGGCGCCGTGGATGCCCACGGAGGTGCACTCGCCGATGGCGAGCAGTCCGGGCAGGTCGGTGCGGCAGCGCAGGTCGGCGCCGACTCCGCCCATGGCGTAGTGCGCCGCCGGGGCGACGGGCACGCGCTCGCGGTAGATGTCGAAGCCCCGGCGCCGCAGCTCGCCGACGATGCCCGGGAAACGCGACAGGAAGCGTTCGAGCGGGATCGACGAGAAGTCCAGCTCGACGTAGCCGCGGCCATCCTTGCGCATCTGCGCGAACACGCCGCGGGCGACCACGTCGCGGGGGGCGAGGTCGCCGCCGGGGTGGTAGTTGGGCATGAAGCGCTCGCCGGCGGCGTTGCGCAGGATGGCGCCCTCGCCGCGGACCGCCTCGGAGATGAGGAACTTGGGCGAGCCCTCGTCGTAGAGGGCGGTCGGGTGGAACTGGACGAACTCCATGTCGAGCAGGCGACAGCCCGCGCGATAGGCCGCCGCCATGCCGTCGCCGGTGGTGACCAGCGGGTTGGTGGTGACCTCGTAGACCTGCCCGAGGCCTCCGCTGGCGAGGATCGTGACCGAGGCGACGAAGCGCATGCGCTCGGCGTTGGGCAGGGCCAGCGCGTCGCAACCCACGCACCGCCCCTCCACCACCAGCAGGTCGGTCATCAGCGTGTGGTCGAAGATGGTGATCGCCGGATGGACGGAGGCGCGCCGCGACAGCGTGCGTTCGACTTCGTGGCCGGTCTCATCACCGGAGGCGTGGAGGATGCGCCGGCGGCCGTGGGCCGCCTCCCGGCCGCGTACCAGCTCCCCCCCCTTGCGGTCGAAGCGCATGCCCAGGCGCATGAGTTCCTCGACCGCCGCCGGGCCCTCGGTAGTCAGCACCTCGACGGCGGCGGGATCGCACAGCCCCGCGCCGGCGACCAGCGTGTCGTGCGCGTGGTCCTCGGGTTTGTCGTCGCGCCCGAGGGCGACCGCGATGCCGCCCTGTGCGTACTCGGTGTTGCACTCGGTCGGGGCGTCCTTGGTCACGACCGCGACGCTGCCGCGGTCGGCGAGGTGCAGCGCCGCGAACAGGCCGGCCACGCCGGAGCCGATGACCAGGAAATCGAACTCGTGGATGTTGGGACGTGGGATCCTCGGTGTAATCATGGCTGCTTCGCGCTGACGGCGCTTACAGCTCCCCTCGCTCCAGGCGCTCGCACAGCGCCATCGTCCTCACGGCATCGGTGAGATTCGGCGACGGCTCGACGCCATCGCGCACACATTCCAGGAAGTGCCGGTTCTCGGCGAGGAAGCCGTAGGTCACGCGCACGTCGTCGGTCCCGCACAGCTCCTCGCCGGTTACGACGGTCGGCTCCTGCACGCCCTCGCTCCAGATCTCGGCGTACTCAGGTGCGCGGATCGCGCACATGATCCCGTCGCCGTGGACCTCCACGCGCTCGTAGCGCGTGCCCGAGGCGCGGTTGGCGCTCAGGATGCCGACGGCCCCGCCGGGGGTGGTCAGCAGGGCGTTGAAGATGTTGTCGGCGTCGCCGCCGCAGCGGCGGACGCTCGCGTGCAGGCTCTCGGGCTCACCCAGCCACCAGCGCGCGGCGTCCACCGCGTGACTGATGTCGTAGACCATCATGCTCAGGTTCGCGCAGGGCACCCGCTCGGCGGCGGTCTTGTGGTACTCGACCAGCACCTGGGTGGGCCCGCCGCGTCCGGCAATGATCTCGTGGCAGTGCACATTGATGGGCGCGAAGCGGCGGTTGAAGGCCACCAGGGTCAGGCAGCCGTTGGCCCGCGCGGCGTCGGCCATGCGCCGCGCGGCGGTCAGGTTAGCGCCCGGTGGCTTTTCGGTGAAGACATGCTTGCCGGCCTCCAGGCAGGGCATGACCAGGTCGGGCAGCACATCCGGCGGCGAGATGCAGTAGACTGCGTCGAGTTCGATGCAGGCGAGCATTTCGCGCAGATCGGTGAAGCGCGCTTCGATGCCCCAGCGGTCGGCGGTGGCGGTCAGGCGCGCCTCGTCGAGGTCGCAGATGGCGACCATCTCGGCGAGGTCGGACAGCTCGGCGACACTGGGATAGTGTGACGCGTTGGCGCGATTTCCCGCCCCGATGAAACCCACGCGAACCCGGGACATTGAGTGCAGCACCTCCGTGCGGGGAGGATACGCCAAGTCGGCGCGCAGTGCAAGATGGGGGGAGGAGCGCATGACAGGCGCACGGCGGCGAGGGTGGCGCCAGCACGAAGGGCCCCGCGGCGGGTGGGGCGTCAGACGATGACCGGCCAGGCGAAGAGGATCAGGCCGAGGAGGATGCCCAGCAGGGCGCCCAGCGCCACCTCGGACAGCGAGTGAATGCGGCTCTGCAGGCGGCTCTGCGCGAGCAGGAGGGCCAGAGCCGCGGCGAGCGCGGCGACGGCGACGCTGCGCGTCACCATGGCGATGGAGACCGCGATCAGAAAGCCCAGCGCGGTGTGTCCGGAGACCACGCCACCGGTGAGGAAGGAGCGCCATCCGGTGGCGCGCTTGATCCAGACGATGATGACCGCGAGCAGCAGCATACCGACCAGGACGATCTGCAGTGGACCCAGGTGCGGCTGCGTGGGTATGTGGGGCGGCAGGTGCAGCAGGCCCATGAGGTTCTCGTTGTTGGCGAAGACCATCACGCCTGCGAGGACGGCGTAGATGGAGCACACGAGCACGGCGGCGGCGGCCACGTCCTTGATGATACGCGCGCGCTCGTCGTAGCCATCGACCTGGAGATCGATGAGTTCCTCGATGGCGGTGTTGAGGATCTCGGCGGTGATCACCAGGATCATGGGGACCACGAGGTGCAGCATGTCCACGTGATCGACGCCGAAGCCCCAGGCGCCGATGAGCACCAGCGCGGCGAAGATGCTCTGAATGCGCATGTTCGGCTGGGTGTTGAACACGTGGTAGAGGCCCTCGAAGGCGTGGTGGAAGCTGTCGAGGGTGGAGCGCCGCTTCCAGGGCTTGCCCAGGCCCTCCCAGTCCTCGCGCTCGTCAGGCCGGTCGCGTTCGTTGACGTCCGATGGCAGGTTCTCGTTGTCACTCATGCCGGTCAAGTCGCTCCCCCAGCATCGCCAGCACGCGCTGCTGCAACTGGTTCATCGTGGCGCGTGAATGCCGGTCGTAGTCCTCGTAGCCCAACACATGCAGCACTCCGTGGGCGACCAGCAGGCACAACTCGGCCTGCAGCGAGTGCCCGGCCTCGGTCGCCTGGCGCAGCGCGGTCTGGGCGCTGACTATCACCTCGCCGCAGCGGCCTGCGGGGCCGTCCTCGGCTTCGAACGCGATAACGTCGGTGGCGTAGTCCGAGTTCCGGTACGCCCGGTTGATCTCACGGATGCGCCGGTCATCCACGATGGCGATGTCCAGGGCGTCGAGGGCGCCGCCCGCGACCGCCAGCGCCGCGCGCGCCGCGTCGCCCAGCAGGTTCCGGTCAGTCGGCAGCGTCTGGAGGTCCCTGATCTGCACCTGCATGGCTCAGAACGCGCGGAGGCGCCGGCTGCTCCTCCTCTTCCTGGTCGGGATAGCGCAGTCGCTGGTGGAACATGCCGTGCAAGGTGTTGACGAAGCTCTTGCGGATGGCACGCAGGTCGCTGAAGGTCAGCGGTGACTCGTCGAGCTGCCCGTCGTCCATCTTGCCGCGGATGATCCGATCCACCAGCTCTTCGATCTGATCCAGGGTGGGGTTGACGAGAGTGCGCGCGGCCGCCTCGACGGCGTCGGCGAGCATCAGCAGGGCGGCCTCGCGGGTTTGCGGCTTGGGGCCGGGGTAGCGGTAGTCGGCCTCGTTGACCCTGTCCTCGCCCTCCTGCTGCACCGCCAGGTGGTAGGGATAGGAGGCGAGGGAGGTGCCGTGGTGCTGGCGGATGATGTCGGCGATCTGCCGGGGCAGGCCGATCTCCCTGGCCAGCTCCCAGCCGTCGCGCACGTGGGCCATGAGGGTGAGCGCGCTCAGGTGCGGCTTGAGCTTCTCGTGCGGGTTTTCGTTGCCGAACTGGTTCTCGATGAAGAAGTAGGGGCGTTTGAGCTTGCCGATGTCGTGGTACATGGCGGCGGTGCGCACCAGGAGGGCGTTGGCGCCGATCTCCTCCGCGGCCGGTTCGGCCAGGTTGGCCACCATGACCGAGGACTGGTATGAGCCCGGGGCCTCGGTGAGCAGCCGGTGGAGGATGGGCTCGTTCGGGTTGGCCAGCTCGAGCAGGCGCAGGTTGGTGACCACGCCCACGACGCGTTCGAGGGCCATGACGGCGACCACGGCGATGCTGGCGGAGATGACCCCGGCCAGCATTGAGGCGATGATCTGGTTGAGCGAGAGCGATAGCCCGAACACCTCGCTGGCGATGGTGAACATGATGGCGTTGGCCACGCCCACCAGGCCGGCGGCGCGGGCGATGGTGAGGCTCTTGCCGCCGGCGGAGGCGATGGTGTAGGCGGCGAAGGTGCCGCACAGGATGGTGGCGATGACCAGGCGCGCGTCGCTGCCGGTGGCGACGATGCCGGCGAGCAGGCCGACTGCGGTGCTGAAGACGATGGCGAGGCGGGTGCCCAGCAGCATGGCCACGACCATGGCGAGCATCGTGGCGATGCCCAGGGTGAGCGCGCCGTAGACGTGCCACTGCAGGGACAGGCGGAAGCCGCCGGCGGCGAAGATCAAGGCCACGCACAGCAGCAGCATCTGGCGGTGGTTGCGCCAGACCTCGGGGGCAAAGCGTGACACCCAGCCGCCGAGCGCGATCACCAGGATGGTGAGCATCAGCAGGAGCGCGAGGGCCTGGGTGTAGTCGATGCCGGGCGCCATGAGCCCGAGGGCCTTGACGATGTCGATGTGACGCTGGGTTACGGTCTCCCCGGCGGCGATGACGATGTCATCGGCCTGGATCTGGCGGCGCACCGGCTCCACGGCCGCCGCGGCCCGGTTGCGCTCGGCCGTGGTCTTCTGGTCGTCGTAGCGCAGGTTGGGGCGCAGGGCGGTGGCGGCGATATCGGCCACCATCTGCTGATACTGAGGCGTGAGCGGCAGGGTCTTCGCGTGCTCACGCACCGCGGCGCGCGCGCCCTGCAGATCGTTGGTGTTGTCGCGGATCTGCCCCTGCATCTGGCGCGCGGCCAGCGCCAGGGCATCGCGGCGGAGGCGCTCGAGAGTGCTCTCGCCGGTCTCGACGAGCAGGGCGATGGTCTCGGGTGCGAGCGCAATCTCGATCCTCTCGCGCAACTGCTCAACGATGACTTCGGGGTCGGGCTCCGCCACGGTTTCCGGCGCGGGCTCTTCTTCGAGGAGGGGAGGGGGCTGCGACCGGGCCTCGAGCGCGGCGTTGAAGACGTCATTGATGGTCTGCTCGACCAGCCGCGCAGCCTCGGGCAGCGCGTCGTACTGGTCGGGGATGCGCTGTCGGGCCTCGTCGCGGGCCTCGGAGGTGGCGGTAGTATCGGTGTACGTGACCGAGCGCGGGGCGATGATGGTGCGGTCGGCGACCGTGCCTATCTCCAGCGACACCTTTTCGGGTGTCAACCGCGCGAAGAGCAGACCGAAGAGGACGAGCGTGGTTCCGGCGCCCATGCCGATGCGCAGCCACGCGAACGTGGACATTGTCGGCTGCGTCGGCGCGGCGGCGCGCCGCGAGCCGTTGCCGTTGAGCCTGCGTCGATTACGCATCGTCACTCCCGGGCGGGGGATCGGCTCCCCGCCGCTGGTCGGCTGCGTCGTAGGCGCGCACGATGCGCTGCACCAGGTCGTGGCGCACGATGTCGTGCTCGGTGAGGCGGCAGACGGTCACGCCGTGCACGCCGCCGAGCAGGTCGAGGGCGTGGCGCAGCCCGCTGGGCTGATCGGCGGGCAGATCGCTCTGCGTGATGTCACCGGTTATCACCATGCGCGAGCCGAAGCCCATGCGGGTGAGGAACATCTTCATCTGCATGGGCGAGCAGTTCTGAGCCTCGTCGAGGATCATGAACGAGTCGTTGATGGTGCGCCCGCGCATGTAGGCCAGCGGGACCACCTCGATGGTGCCGTGCTCGGTCAGTCGTCTGGTGCGGTCGAGCCCGATGATGTCGTGCAGGGCGTCGTAGAGCGGGCGCAGGTAGGGATCGACCTTGTCGAGCATGTCGCCGGGCAGGAAGCCCAGGCTCTCGCCGGCCTCGACAATCGGCCGTGACAGCACCAGCCGGTTGACTTCGCCGGCGCGCAGTGCGGCCGCGGCCACCGCCATCGCCAGGAAGGTCTTGCCGGTGCCGGCCGGGCCGACGCAGAAGGTCAGGTCGCTCTCGCGCAGGGCCTCGACATAGCGGGCCTGCATGGGCGTACGCGGTCGGATGGGCTTGCCGCGGTGGGTGACGATAATGGTGTCGGCCAGGAGTGCGTTGGTGACGGCGGCGGGCTGCTCCACGCCGCTGCGGAGCGCCAGGCTGACGTCGCGCTGAGTGGGGATGCGGCCGGCGCGGATGGCCTCGAGAAAGCCATCCAGCAGTTGCGCGGCCGTCCGGGCACGGCTGTCGGCTCCGTATATCTGCAAGCGGTCGTCGCGCGGTACGATGACGACGTCGAGTTCATCCTCAATCATGCGCAGGTTCGCGTCACGCTCGCCCACCAGCAAGCTCAGTTCGCCGCCCTCGACCTCGACGGAGGCCGCGGGCCTGCGCGTTGTCTGGTCTGACGTGGTGGCTCATCCTCCTCGCGGGCGCCCGGCGGGACCGGCTGCGGGCACCGGTTGAGTGCGCAGACCGCGCCATGCGACTGCGCCGGCGCTTGACGCGAAGTATATACCAGCGGGAATCGGGGAGTCAACGAAAGCGGCGAGTGGGGGAGGGGCGAGGCAGACGGTGCGCGCGGGCATTCGAGGGCCGAGATGTGCCCGCGGACGGGGGCGCCCTCGCCCGCGGCGGTTCAGCGCATGAAGAACTTGATGACCTTGAGCGCGCCCTGGTTCCAGGCCACGCGGTGGGTCACGCCGGTGCCGGTCCCAAGCTCGTGCTTGTGCTCCAGGTACCACTGATACGAGCGGATCAACGCCTCGGCATTGCTGTACTGCGCCGACCAGCCCAGCGTCTGCTTGATCTTATCGACGGAGACGAAGCTGTCGGTGTCGGCGGTGCCGTAGACCCACTTGTACAGAGGAGACAGGTGCAACGCCTCCAGCACCGCCAGCGCACCCTTGACCAGCCCGGCCGGGGTGCCCATCACGCGCGCGCCGGACTGTGCATACTCGCACAGCGCGCCCACGTCCTCGCGCACCGTGCCGAACTCCTCGGCGCCGACATTGAAGGTCTGATTGCAGGCCTCAGCCTCACCGGTGGCGCACAGCCAGATGGCGTGGCACAGGTCCTCGACCTCAAGGAGCTGGTAGCGGTTGGAGCCGTCGCCGATCACCGGGATCCTGCAGCCGCTCTCCACCCAGTCGTAGAGGATCTGGAAGACGCCGAGCCGCGCGGTGCCGATGAAGGTCTTGGGGCGCAGGACAGGCAGGACCATTCCGGCCTCACGCATCTCCAGGCACACACGTTCGGCCTGCACCTTGCTCTCTCCGTAGGGCCCCACGCCCACCATGGGATGGTCCTCGAAGAGCGGGTGCACGTCGGGGATCCCGTAGACTGCGGTGGATGAGACGTAGACGACACGGGGGATGTCCAGCTCGCGGGCGATCTCAACCACGTTGCGGGTGCCCTCGACGTTGGTGGAGAAGATATCCGCGGGCTTCCACAGTGGCAGCGCGGCGGCGGCGTGGATGAGGCAGGACAGCTCCCGGCCGGCCAGCGCGCCGCGCAGCGCGTCGCGGTCGCGGATGTCGGCGGTCAGGAACTCGGTCCCCTCGGGGTAATCGGACTCGATGTACTCGGCGATGTCAAGCAGCACGAAGGGCTCATCGGGGTTCTTCTCGTGGAAATGGTTGACTACATGATAGCCCAGGAAACCTGCTCCGCCGGTGAGAGCGATCATCGCACAGAATCCCTCCGCCTCGATGTCAATCGGCACAGCCACGGCGGCGGAGAGGTTCGGGCCGAGGGGGGCCGTGACCTCCCGGAGCGGCGCAGCAGGGCCCGCGTGTGAAACGGGGCGTGGGGGAGGGCCCTTTCCTGGAAGAAAAGCCCCCTCGCCCGACCGCTGCGCGGTCTCCCCCTCCCACAAAGAACTTCAGCCTGCGGGCGCAGCCGCCACGGAGACCCCGGGACGTCTCCGCGCGCGAGACCAGCCGAACGGCACAGCGTTCGTGGCGGGCGACGGTCAACGCGTGGCCGGCACCCGCGGCCGGCCGGCACGCCTCGCCCGCTGCTTCGCAGCGATCTCCGCGCGCGTCGCCGGTGGCGGCGGGACCTGCGTCCCCGACCGCTGCGCACTTCGTGCGCCCGCGGGTGCGGCGCGAGATCTCCCGGGGACGGCCGCCGACAGTAGGGTCGGCGGCGGGCGCGGGCAACCCTTGACCGGGCGGAGGTCCGGACCTACAATGCGCGGCAAGCCGCTGATGAGTCGGGCCACGCCCATCCGAGGTGCCCCATGAAGGCCGTCATCCTGTGCGCGGGCCACGGCATCCGCCTGCGCCCGCTCACCAACTACGTCTGCAAGGCGATGGTGCCGGTCGCCGGGATGCCTATCCTCGAGCGCATCATCTGCCGCCTGCGCGCCCAGGGCCTGGCCGAGTTCATCGTCGCGGTCTCGTGGCTGGGCGAGCAGGTCACGCACTACTTCGGCGACGGCGCGCGCTTCGGCGTGTCCATCGAGTATTCCGTCAACACCGAGCCGTCGGGCACCGCGGGCGAGGTCCATCACCTGCGCCACCTACTCGAGGGAGAGGAGCACTTCCTGGTCCACTACGGTGACATCCTCACCGACCTGGACGTCGCCGGGCTGGTGCGCGAGCACGTGCGGCATGACGCGGCCGCGACCATCGGCCTGGTGACCGGTGTGCCGGTGCATACCGGCGTGGCTGAGGTCGCCGCCGATGGCCTGGTCACGCGCTTCGTCGAGAAGCCTGCGCTGGAGCACCCCACCAACGCCGCGGTATTCGCGCTGAGCCACCGGGTGCTGGAGCGGTGCGCACCGGGTCGCGACTTCTCCAAGGACATCTTCCCGGAGCTGATCGCCGCGGGCGAGGTTGTCCGCGGCTTCGTTGATGAGCGGGCGTACTGGCTGGACGTGGGCCGGCTGTCGGACCTTGATGCGGCAAACGAGTTCTTCGGGAGCGAGAGCGAATGAGCAGCGACGCGCGCGTGGCGCAGGATGTGCGGGGCGACGCGGCCTTGACCGCAGCGCTCAAGTCGAAGGCCATGGACCTCGGGGCGGACCTGGTGGGCGTAGGTCCGGTAGAGCGCTGGGAGGGAGCACCGGCGCAGATGCACCCGCTGGGGCACTGGCCGGAGGCGACGCATGTGGTCGTGGTGGCGATCCATCACCCGGACGCGTGCGTGGAGCTGGGCGGCATCCCCAACGCGCATCACCAGGGCCCCTACGGCGTGCAGGGGAAGATGAATGAGCGCCTGGAGTACATTCAGTTCCACCTCGCGCGCTGGCTTGAAGACCAGGGCCACGGCTCACTGCCCATCCCGGCGACCAACATCTGGCGCTACCGGCCGTACAAGGAGGTGGTGCGCCCCTTCGGCCCGGACCTGTCGGACATCCACGCCGCAGCCTGCACGGGGCTGGGCGAGATCGGCTACCACGGGCTGTTGATGACGCCCGAGTTCGGCACCTGGCAGCGCTTCTGCTGCATGATCACCGACGCGCCGCTGGTCGCCGACCCGATGTACGACGGGCCGGCGCTGTGCGACCGCTGCGGCGAGTGCATCGTCAAGTGCGAGGAGCAGTGCGGCGGGGCGTTGGCCCATGAGGTAACCGGCGAGGTAGTGCTGAACATTGACGGCAAGCAGCTGCGCTACGCCGAGAAGAACCTGTGGCGCTGCGCGTGGAGTGAGCACTTCGGGCTCGACGCCTACCTCGACATCCCGGAGGTCGTCACCGAGGAAGTGATCCTCGAGACGCTTGAGAAACACGGGCGGCGCGGCGGGACCATGGGCCCATGTCTGAAGTACTGCCGGCCGCCGCACCTGCGCGGGCGCTATCTGCTGCGCGAGGTGCGCGACGACGCCCCGCCCGATCGACGGCTGACCAACGAGATGGTGCGCATGGCGCGTGACGGGCGCATGGCGGTGATCGGGGTGGTCGGCGCCGATCGCTGGGAGGAGGGCGCGCCGAACGATCCGCGCGCGCAGCTTCCGGGCTGCAACGCCGCCATCGTCATCGGCATCGACTGGCCCGAGGACTCGGAGATTGCGGGCTGCGGTCCGCTGGGTGAGCGCTGCGAGGCGGCCTACTTCGGGGCGTCGCTGCAGGTCGATCACCTCGAGCTGGACCTGACCCGGGTGCTGGAGCAGCGCGGCTACTTCAGCGTGTGCCACGTCACCGTGGACGCGACCGACGTGGCCGAGAAGGCGGGGCTGCTCAAGCGCGGAGAGGAGGGCTGCCTGATCAGCGAGCGTTACGGGCAGCGGCTGGCGTGGCGCGTGGTGCTGACCCAGGCGCGGCTGGCCGAAACCGCAGTGGACCTCACGCGTTCGGCCGAGCATGCGGCGCCGACGCTGGAGGAGCTGCGCGGGGCGCTTGCCGAGGACGGCGCGGACGTCATCGGCGTGGCCTCGGCGGAGAAGCTGGCGGCGATCGCCGAGGAGCTGCGCGGGCAGATTGACGAGGACGCGCTCAAGGTCAATGTGGTGCGCGGCGGGCCGGTGCACGGCGAGATCGAGGCGCAGATCCAGCCGCGGGAGGGCGCGCGCGTGTTCGCGCCCGAGGACTGGTTGAAGGGCGCGAAGTCGGTGATTGTGCTGGGCATGGCGATTACCGCGCGCACCCTTGACCGCGCGGGAGAGGAGCCCGCGGACGCCATCGGCCCCTACGCCTATGCCGAGTACCAGGTCACGCGCGACATCGGGATCGACGCACTGAACCTCGCGCGCGAGCTGGATCGGCGCGGCTACCGGGCTGCGATCACCTGGGACGTGACCGGCGTGGGCTCGAAGACGCAGAATCCGCGCTTCATGACGCCGGACATCTTCTCCGGGCGCATCGAGGCGGCCGCGGCGGGGCTGTGCGCCATCGGCCGCGGCGGCTTTCCCATCAGCCCGGACTACGGCGTGCGCATGCGCTGGGTGGCGATCGTGACCGACGCCGAGATCGCGCCCACCGGGCCGCTCACGGACTTCGACCCGTGCGCGGACTGCGCGGCGCCGTGCATCGCGGCCTGTCCGGTGGCGGCGCTGTCGAGCGAGGACAGCGAGTGCGCGGGCGGGCACTGCTGGGCGGCGCGCGACCTGCTGCGCTGCGACTGGGCCAAGCGTTACGCGCTGGTGGGCGACGCGGGCATCCGGTGGATGGGCTCGACCACGGACGTGCCGCCGCCGGAGGGCGAAATCACCGCGGAGGCCATCGCCGAGGCGGAGCACAAGCGCGATCCGATCCAGCGCCACCTCGACTGCATTCTCGAGCCGTGCCTGAAGGCCTGCCACCGGGTGTTGCAGGAGAAGGGGATCGGGTAGGGGGGCGACGCCGCCATGAAGTATCGCATGTATGTTGACGAGGTTGGGAACCCCGATCTGCAGTCCTGCTATGATCCCCGGCACCGTCACCTGAGCCTGACGGGGGTCATCATGGAGTTGGGACATGTGGATCTCGTTGTGTTCCCCGCCCTGGAAGGGATCAAGAAGCAGTATTTCGGCTCGCATCCTGACGAACCGGTCATCTTCCACCGCAAGGAACTCATGAACGCCAGGCCGCCTTTCGATTGCCTTGCGGATGCCGCAACGCGAGCGCGCTTCGACACTGAACTGCTGGCTCTCCTCGCGCAGTTGGAGTACGTCGTCATCACGGTGGTCATCGACAAGCAAGCCCACGTTGACCAGTACCAGGTGTGGCGCTACGACCCGTACCACTACTGCATGAAGGTGCTACTTGAGCGCTACATCATGTGGTTGAAGGACAAGGGCGCGCAGGGCGACGTGATGGCAGAGTCGCGGGGAGGCAAGGAGGATCGCAGGCTCAAGGACTCTTTCCTGCGTCTGACTACCGAGGGTACCGAACACATTGACGCCACTACCTTCGGGCGATGGTTGAGCAGCCGGCAGCTGAAGGTGAAGCCGAAGGCAAACAACATCGCGGGGCTTCAGCTCGCTGACCTGATCGCCCACCCTTCCTGGCGGGCCATCGAGGCGATACGCAATGGCCTCCCTCTGCCCAGCAACTTCGGTGGCCGGATCGCCCGCCTGGTGCTGGATCACAAGTACAGGCGGAGCCCCGATGGGCAGGTCGAGGGTTGGGGCATCAAGTGGTTGCCTTAACGGGAAAAGGGCCCCCTCGCGGGGGCCCCGAAGGCGCAAGGCCTTCCACCTCCAGATAACTGGATTGGTTGCAGTATATCGTCTGCCGGAGCCCGGGTCAAGCACATCAGTGCAATCAGAGCCAGCAGCCTGAGGTGGCGCTACCGACACCCATGGCCACCATCACCCTCCGTGTCCCGGGCAGGATCTGCCTGTTCGGGGACAAGATCGACATCGCGCACAAGCCGGTCATCGCCGCGGCTATCGACATGTTCATGGAGATCGAGGCCGAGGCGCTGAGCGCGCGGCGCGTCGTGTTGCACTCGCACGACTTCGGCTCGACCGAGGCCTTCGAGCTGGGGGCGGCGCCCGACACCAGTGCGCACATGAAGTACGTGCAGGCGGTGGCGTGGCTGCTGCGCGACCGGCTGCCGACGGGCTTCTCGATGCGCGTGCGCAGCGGCATCCCCATCGGCGCGGGGCTGAGCACCTCGGCGGCGCTGAGCGTGGGCGCGCTCATGGCGCTCGACGAGCTGTTCGAGCTGGGCATGAGCCGCGACGAGATGGCTGAGGTCGCCTACGTCGCCGAGCACGATGTGTGCGGGATCTCGTGCGGGCGCATGGATCAGTACGCCATCGCACACGGGGGCGTAACCTTCATCACCACCGGCGAGCCGGCGGGTGCCGAGGTGCTGCCCATCGACGAGTTGCCGGTGGTCATCGGCGACAGCGCCGAGCCGCGCCACGCGTCCGCAGTATTGAACCGGACGCGCGATCGGTTGCGCGCGGGCGACCGGGTCGTACTTGACGCCTTCGACAAACTGCATCAGTATACCCTCGCCGGACGCAAGGCGCTGGTGGCAGGGGATGGAACGCGCGTCGGCGAATTGATGACTCTGAGCCAGGTCGAGGAGCGGCGCATCGGCGCCTCGACCGGGAAGATCGAGCGGCTGTGCGCGGCCGCCGTCGCGGCGGGAGCCCGGGGCGCGAAGCAGATGGGCGCCGGCGGCGGCGGGTGCATGGTGGCGTACTGCCCGGGCCACCAGGACGCGGTCGCCGCGGCCATCGCGGCCGAGGGCGGCGTACCGTACGTGTGCAACGTGTTCCGGTGGGGGTGACCGACGACAACGGCGGACGGTGTCGGTACGCCGCCCCTGCGTGCGGGTTGCGACACGGCGCCGCAGCGGGTCGACGCGACACGGCGGACCCCGCCGACAGGTGCATCCGAGAGACGGCTGAGTCCGCCGACAGGAGTGTCGGCGGCACTGATTCCCACCGCGGACGGTGTCGGCGACACATCATGGTGATGATGAAGAGACTTGTGGTGACGGCAATCGTGGTGGCCTGTGCGGCGTGGCCCGCCGGCGCGGAGATCGTGGCCGAGATCACCGGCCTGGTCCCGCGTCAGGCACACTCCTATGCGCAGGTGATGGCCACGCTGCAGGAGCTGCACGCGACCCCGCGCGTGGACTGCTGGAGCATCGGCACCACCCACCAGGGTCGCACCATCGCCATGGCGGTAGTCCACGACCCCGACAGCGACCCGCGCGCGCTGCGCAAGATCATGATCATCGCGCGCCAGCACGGCAATGAGCCCGCGGGCGCCGAGGCCGCACTGGCGCTGCTGCGGCACTTCGCGACCAGCGCGGGCCGGGCCGAGGTGGCGTTGCTGCGGCGCGTGGCGCTGCTGATCATCCCGCTCGCGAACCCCGACGGCGCGGCGGCCTCACGACGCACCAACGGTGCGGGCGTGGACCTCAACCGCGACTGGCGGGCGCTCAGCCAGCCTGAGACCCGGGCCATCGAGGGCGCCTTCCTCGACTGGCGGCCGGACGTGGTCATCGACCTGCACGAGCTGCCGGCCGCGTCTTCGAAGCCGTCGTATCAGGAGAACTTCGTCGAGACCATCGGCCGTCACCCGGCATTGCCGGCGGTGCTGAGTGGCGCGTGCGGGCGCTCGAGCGCGCAGATATCGGTGTGGATGAAGCGCTACGGTATCCCGCTCAACGTCTACTACGACACGCCCGGCGATGACACGCGTCTGTGCCACCGGCACTTCGGCCTGCAGCACCAGGTCGCGAGTTACCTCTTCGAGTCCAAGACCGGTCGTGGGCGCAGCCTGCCCGAGCGCGCGGCCTATCACATCCTCGGCATGCTGGTGGTCGCCAACCAGCTCGCCTATCACTCCGATGAGTTCGCGCCATCTGCGCAGATGGCGGCGACGCCCGGGTCGCCGACGGGCGACTCGACTGAGGTCGAGCCGTCGGCCCCGCCCGCGCCGGCGTCGCTGGCGGTGATGCTGGGCGAGCCGTGCCCCGACGAGACGCGCGAGGGGCGCACATTGCTGTGGGCAGAGGTCCAGGGCGATGAGGAGTTCGCCTACCTGACCTTCGAGTTGAACGGGCGGGTACTGGTGCTGACCAACCGCGAGCCGTGGCGCTACTCGCTTGACCCGACCACCATCCCGGAGGGCCCGGTGGAGATCGCGGTGCGCGCCTACGACACCTCGGGCCGATGCATTGCCGGCGACCGGCGCACACTGACTATCGTGGCGCCCGGCGCGAATCTGGGGGAGTGACGAGAGCGACGGGAGGTGTGTTCGGTGCGCACTGACCAGACGCCATCTGAGAGCGCCGGCGCCCGCGAGGCCAATGACGATCAGGTCCGGCGGGAGATGCTGGCCTTCATCCGCGAGAACCCCGACGCCGGAGAGTGGGAGATCGCTCGGGCGGTCGGCGTGCCCATCAAGCTCGCCTACGCGCTGACTCGTGAGCTGGAGGACCAGGACGATTCGACCGGCGAGGAGGAGTAGAGTGCGCGGGCGGCGGCGAAACGCCTCCTCGTGGAAGTGTCGGCGGACGAATACCCCCCTGAGCCTACTCCCGTTGCAGTGAAGGGACACACGGTGGATCGAGAGCAGGCCCGGCGGAGAATCGACGAGCTGACCGAGCAGCTCAACTACCACAGCTATCGCTACTACGTCCTCGATGATCCGGAGATCTCCGACGAGCAGTTCGACGCCATGCTGGTCGAGCTGGAGCGGCTGGAGCGCGAGTACCCCGAGCTGCGGCGTCCCGACTCGCCCACCCAGCGGGTCGGCGCCGAGCCCTCCGACCAGTTCCCCACCGTGGAGCACACGGTGCCCATGCTCTCGCTGGACAAGTCGTTCTCGGGCGATGAGCTGCTCGAGTTCGACCGGCGGCTGAAGCGTCAGCTCGGGATGGACGAGGCCGAGCCCATCGCGTACGTGTGCGAACTCAAGGTCGATGGGCTGGCGGTGAGCCTGCGCTACGAGGACGGCGTGCTCGTGCAGGGGGCCACGCGCGGGGACGGCCGCCGCGGCGAGGACATCACACCCAACCTGCGCACCGTGCGCAGCATCCCGCTGCGTCTGCAGGGTGAGCCGCCGCCGCTGCTGGAGGTGCGGGGCGAGGTCTACCTGCCGGTCGCGGAGTTCGAGCGCATCAACGCCGAGCGCGCGCAGGCCGGGGAGCCGCCGTTCGCGAACCCGCGCAACGCCGCCGCCGGCTCGATGCGCCAGCTCGACCCGTCGATCACCGCGTCGCGCCGCCTCGACATCTTCTGCTACGGGACCGGCGAGGTGCAGGGCCTGGAGTTCGAGACGCACACGCAGGAGCTGGAACTGCTCCGGGGATTCGGCTGTCGGGTCAATCCGGACACCGAGAGCGTCGAGTCGATCGAAGCCGCGCTGGAGTACTGCCGGCGCTGGACACAGCGGCGAGGTGAGCTGGACTACGGCGTCGATGGCGTGGTGGTGAAGGCGGACCGGGTGGAGCTGCAGCGGGCGGCGGGAGCGACCGCACACGGACCGCGCTGGGCGACGGCCTACAAGTTCCCGGCGGTCGAGGCCGAGACCGTGGTGCGCGACATTGAGGTGACGGTGGCGCGCACCGGCCAGCTTACGCCGGTCGCGGTGATGGAGCCGGTGTTCGTGGATGGTTCGACGGTCGGTCGCGCGGTGCTGCACAACGAGGACGAGGTCGCGCGCAAAGACATCCGCATCGGCGACCACGTGATCATCCGCAAGGCGGGCGACGTGATCCCGGAGGTGGTGCGCTCGCTGCCGGAAAAGCGCACCGGCGGAGAGCGGCGCTTCGAGATGCCCCACAAATGCCCGGTGTGCGGGACCGAGGTGGTGCGCGAGGAGGGCGCGGCGGCGACGCGCTGCCCGAACCTGAACTGCCCGGCGCGCCGGCTGTCGCTGCTGCTGCACTGGGGCGGGCGACAGGCGATGGACATCGACGGACTGGGCGAGGCGGTGGCCGCCCAACTGCTCGACCGCGGGCTGGTGGAGCGCCCGGAAGACCTCTACACGCTCACCGTCGAGCAAGTCGCCGGGCTCGAGCGCATGGCGGAGAAGTCCGCGCAGAACCTCATCGAGGCCATCGAGGCCAGCAAGAGCCGGGGCCTCGAACGCCTGCTGTTCGCGCTGGGCATTCTGCACGTGGGGCGCACGGCGGCGGCACGGCTGGCCGAGAGGTATCCGTCGCTGCGCGCGATCGCGAACGCCTCGGAGGAGGAACTCGAGGCGGTGCCCGACGTCGGCCCGAAGATCGCCCAGAGCATTGTTGACTACTTCGCTCAGCCGCGGAACGCGGACCTGCCCGAACGGCTGGAGGCGCTGGGGATCGTGACCACCCGTCCGGAGGCCGTGGAGGGCGCGGGAACTGCGCTGGCCGGTCTGACGTTCGTGTTCACAGGGAGCCTGGAGGCGATGAGCCGGCCCGAAGCGGAGGAGCTGGTAGTGGAGCTGGGGGGGCGCGCCACGAGTTCGGTGAGCCGCAATACCGACTACGTCGTGGCCGGACCGGGAGCCGGCTCGAAGCTGGACCGGGCGCGCGAGCTGGGCGTGCCGGTGCTCAGTGAGGAGGAGTTTCTGGCGATGGTGCGCGACGCCGGCGGGGGGACTGTGGCGAGCTGAGGGCGAATCGTGCGTTGACGCGGGCTGCGGCGCGAGCGGAGAGGGGCGCCGAATGCCGGGCGTGAGCAACAGGCGGTTCGTGATCTACTGGCTGCCGGCCCTGCTGTGGGCGGCGGTGATCCTGGTGGGCACTTCGCTGCCCCGGGTGCCCGGCCCGGATATCGAGGGAGGCGACAGGGTCGCCCACCTGCTTGCCTACGGCGTGCTGGGCGCGCTGCTCATGCGCGCATACCGATGGTGTCAGGGCCTGTCCTGTCGGCGCGCGGCCTTGATGACCATACTCGTGGGCGGCCTGTACGCCGCCCTGGATGAACTGCATCAGGCGCCTCTGCCGCACCGGACGGCATCGGTGCATGATTTCGCCGCCGATCTGGCGGGGCTGGCCATCGGGGCGGCGCTGCTGTGGCTGGCGGCTGCTTCGGGACGAGACAGGAGCGAGGCTCGAGCGTACACTCACACAATCAGGGAGAGAGACAGCATGGCGGAAGCGCTGCACGTTAGCGACGACAACTTCGAGAGCGAGATCCTGCAGTCTGAGCTGCCGGCACTGGTGGACTTCTGGGCGCCGTGGTGCGCGCCGTGCCTCATGATGGGGCCGACCATCGAGCAACTGGCCGGCGACTACGAGGGCAGGGCGAAGATCGCCAAGGTCAACGTGGATGACGCGCCGGGACTGGCGAGCAAGTACGGCATTCGCAGCATCCCTTCGCTGCTGTTCTTCAAGGGCGGCGAGGTGGTTGACCTGCTGGTGGGGGTCCAGTCCGAGGCGACGCTGCGGGATAAGCTCGACGGGTTGACCTAGCGGGGGAGGGCTCGGACCGCGCGCCCGGTGGCGGCGCTTGAGGGAGGGTTGGCGGACGCAACCCCTGGAGATGGAGGCGTGAGAGCCATGCATGACCGTGACCGCAACGCACATCGACACGCGCACATGATCATCATCCTGCTGGGGGTGGGCATCGGGCTGCTGATGGCGACGCTGGCGTGCCGGCTGCCGCAGCAGACGACCACCCCCGCGCTGGCGCAGGGTGCCGGTGACCTCGAGAGCGGGTTCACGCGCGTGGCCGAGCAGGTGCTGCCGGCGGTGGTGCGCATCAACGTCGAGGCCACGGCGGGCGGGGGGCGGATGCCCGAGATGGAGGATCTGCCCGAACGCTTCCGCGAGTTCTTCCGCCAGTTCCCCTGGTTCAACATGCCTGAGGAGGACGGCGGCGGTCGGATGCCCCGCTTCCGCCGACAGGGCCTGGGCTCGGGCTGGATCTACAGCGCGGACGGCTACATCGTCACCAACGCACATGTGGTGCAGGACGCCAGCGAGGTCACGGTGGTGTTGCACGACCGTGACGACGATGACCGCGAGTACCCGGCCACGGTGGTGGGCACCGATCCCAAGACCGACCTGGCGGTAATCAAGATCGACGCCGGACGGGAGCTGCCCTTCCTGCAGCTTGGCGATTCCGAGAACTTGAAGATCGCCTCGTGGGTGATGGCGGTGGGCGCGCCCTTCGAGCTGGAGCAGACGGTAACGGTGGGCGTGGTCAGCGCCAAGGGGCGCCTGATCGAGCCCGATCCGAGTATGCCCAACCTGCGGTTGGGTGACATCATCCAGACCGACGCATCCATCAACCCGGGCAACTCGGGCGGACCGCTGGTGAACCTGCGCGGCGAGGTGGTGGGCATCAACGTGGCCTACGCCGCGCCCATGGCCACCGGGAACATCGGCATCGGTTTCGCGATCCCCGCCGAGACCGCCCGCGACATCATCCCGTCGCTGATCGAGGGCAAACCGATTGCGCGTGGCTGGATGGGAGTGAAGATCGAGGACCTGAACGAGAACCTCGAGCGGTTCTACGGCGTGGACTACGGTGTGCGCATCGGTGGCATCGACCCCGACGGCCCGGCCGCGGACAGCGAGCTGCAGGTCGATGACATCGTCGTCGCCGTCAATGGCGAGCCGGTCCGGGACACCTGGGAGCTGCAGCGGGCCATCGCGAGCAGCTCACCGGGTGCGACGGTAACGTTGACGGTCGTGCGCAACAAGCGGGAGCGCCGGATCGAGGTCACGCTGGGGGAGATGCCGGCCAAGTACGCCGGCTTCCCGGAGGAAGAGGAGGAAGCTCCCGGGGCCGAGGAAGAGGACTGGCCCATGGGCATTGCGGTGATGGCGTTGAGCGAGATCACCCCCGAGATCGGCGCGCGCCTGGGCATCGAGGCCGAGCGGGGCCGTATCGTCGGGCTGCCCGAGACTGAGGGCGTGGTGATTGAGAACCTCAAGCCCGGCAGTCCGGCGGCCGAGAAGCTCATGCCCGGCGACCTGATCGTCAGGGTCAACGGAGAGGATGTCACCGGCGTCGAGCAGTACCGCGAGAAGATGGCGGCGGCGCTGGCGAGTGACGAGGACTTCGTGGTATTGCACGTCTATCGCGTTGTTGATGGCGAGGCGATGTTGCGCGCGGTGGATATCGAGAAGCACTGACTCGCGGATGGAGCAGGGACCTTCCGGGCAGGGCCCCGACGGCGCCGTCGGGGCCCTGCCTGCAGATGGGGAGCGTCATAGAAATTTAACCGGTGCACACCGAGGAGTCGGGGACAGTGTGAGCAAGACTCCTCAAGGGGGAAGAGCCCGATGAAGGATCGCTGGCAGGTGACGCGCGTTGCGTGGGGCTGGTGCGGGCTGAGGCGCACCGGGCACGGACTTGCGCGGGTGTCATTGCCGCTGGCGACCCGGGCGGAAGCGGCGGCGGCGGTGGATGCGTGCGGGGAACCGGCACCCGATGATGCGCTGCTTGCGGAGGTGGCGCAGCTACTGGTGGCGCACTTTGCCGGTCGCCCGGTGCGCTTCGAGGTTGCGCTGGATCTGCGGGGGATCGGGGCGTTCGGACGGTCGGTGCTGACTGCATGCGCGCGCATCCCGTGGGGTCGAACGGCCACCTACGGGGAGCTGGCGGCGGTGGTGGGCAGACGGGGCGCCGCGCGCGCGGTGGGCCAGGCGTTGGGGCGCAATCCCCTGCCTGTGGTGATTCCCTGCCATCGTGTGATCGGGGCCGACGGCCGGCTGGTGGGGTTCGGTTCGGGGCTGGAGATGAAGCGTCGGCTGCTCGAGCATGAAGGTGTGGACGTGGCCGTCGGGTGAGACAGCGCGCGATCGGCCGGGACCGGGCGCGAGGTGCCGTGGTTGACACGGCCTTGGCGTTTTCGTAGAATGGCCTGAGATAAGCTGGCCCGCAAGGGCTTACGGTGCCAGGGGTCCCTTCGTCTCGTCGATCGTGCGCCGCGCGTGAGCGCCGGACGTATTCGTGTGTGTCGGCGGTTGCGAGGCAAATATGCAGCGAGAGGTGGCCTAGTACGATGCGTATCACGGTGGCGACCCGATTCGTGGTACTCCCCACTTGCGCGATCATCCTCATGGGCCTGTTCGTCCCCTCCGTCCGGGCTGCGGTGACCATCGAGATCGGGGACTATCGCGCTCTGGCGCAGGACTTCGTGCAGCAGAAGTTCGGGCTCTCTCGCGCCCAGGCACTCACGGTCATGCATCAGTACGAGCAGATGCATGGCGACCGCATCATCGACCGCCTGGAGCTGCCCGAAGGCGCCGTCCTCGACTTCGTGACCGTGGATGGAAACGCGGCGGATCCCGACTGCTCGGTCACCTACGACGGGTCGGGGGTGCTGTGCTCCGCTCCGTCCCGCCTGTTCTATGCGCGGTTGCAGGATATTCTCCAGAACGCCCCGCCGGAAGAGCGCCGGCATCTGCTTGACAGCATGCGGGCGGCGGCGGAGCGCGGCTGGTTCGTGCAGGAGATCACGCCCGAGCAGCGTGACAACCTGCTCAACAACAACCGCGCGCCGGGCGAGCCGCAGATGCGGCCTCAGGCGCTGCGGCGTGTGCGCATCCTGGTGGTTCTCAACAACTTCCCGCAATGGAACGACGTCTCGCCCTCACGGGGCACCTACGACAACGGCGGAGACCGCGAGCACCCGGTATCCGAGACCGAGAACTGGCACACCCCCGGCGGGCCCCTCAGTGACAGCGACTACCTGCCCGATGGCCTGTCCAATCCGGCATGGAACGCCACGGGCATTCCGCCCGCGGGCGGCACGAACGCGGGGGTGAGCAATCACCCGCGCGTCGAGTACACCGTGGATGGCCATCCGGGCACCTCGGTTGACCTGCAGGAGCGCTGGTACAGCTTCCTGTTCGACCGCAACAATCCGCTGAGTGTGGCGAACTACTACTTCGCCAACTCGCACGCCAACCTGTCCATCGAAGGCAACCGCAGCGACATCATCGGCCCGCTCGAGAGCCATCACATGCTCGACCGCATCGCCTACCTCGCCGGACCCGGCTACGATTATGCCGTGCAGCCCGGCACACCCGTGATCCGTCAGGACAGTGGCGCCGACTATCTCGGCGTGCCCGGCCTGCGCGGGCTGTCGATCGACAGCGGCAACGACACTATCGCAACCATCGGCTGGAACAGCACGATTCCGATCGGGGCCGTGCTGCGCGATACCGACAACGATGGCTCCGGCTGGGACCCTCTCGACATCAACGTGCGGGCCACGCCTCCGGGCAACCGCTACGTGGTGGAGACCGAGGGCTTCGATGACGACGACGGCATCCAGGTGTGGATCGGCGGCAGTTGGGTGAACATCACGTCGCGGATGGACCGCGGTTTCGCGCTGCCCAATACGCTCCTCACTTCCGCCGACCTCATGGGGAGCGCGCCGGGCAATCGCCTGCTGTCCATGTGCTACTACACCCACGACCACGCCGTCACCAACGGGTCCATGGGCGAGCGGCCCTACCAGCTCCGGCACCTTGAGAACTCCGCGGGGCGGGTGGACGACATCGCCGGCACCGAGGACAACCCCGATTGGCACTATGACCGCCCCAAGCCCTATGACCACGACACCCAGGACCATGCTCAGCCGAACGCGGGCTACTTCGAGGGCCCGGACTCCAACGGTGGGCACACCTACGGCGTGTGGCTGAGCCACCTCCACCAGGTCATGGCCGACAACGGCATTGTGGCGGCGGGCTACGACTGCACAATCCACCTCTACCCCTCGGACGCGGCCGCGGCGCAGGACGCCGGCGGCACCAGCGGGCCGTGGAGCGGGGGCCATGTGTTCATCCCCAACTCCGCGGTGGTGCTGCCCTCCGACGCCGGCCTGTATCTGTCCGCACACGAGCTGGGGCACGCGCTGTGCGGCTTCCCCGACCTGTATGACGTGGACTTCTACGCCAACGCCCGGGGAGCCGCGCCGCCGCTGTTTGAGTGCTCGATGCTCGGCCCGTACAGCGTCATGGCCCACGGCGGTCGGCGCGTGGACGCCTTCCTGAAGACCCTGGTGGGCTGGGTCAACCCGGTGGTCATCACCGACGATGTCATCGGTGCGCCCATCCCCGAGATCGAGGGCACGCTCGAGGACCCGATCGTCTATAAGCTGCCGGGGCGGCCCTACTACATCGCCGAGAACATCCCCCCCAACCAGTGGCAGGAGTTCTTCCTGGTCGAGAACCGCAACCGCACCGGAGCCAACTATTTCAACGACATCTCCCCGCGCGGGCTCTACGTGTACCACGTAGACACGCGTTTCGGACAGCGTGACGAGGTCCACCCGCTCGTAATTGTGGAGCAGGCGGACGGACTGTTTGAACTCGAGTCCAATCCCGATGGGCAATGGGGCGACCTCGAGTCCGATCCGTTCCCGGGCTCGCTGGGCGTGCGCGAGTGGACGCAGTTCACCACTCCCGACAGCCACAGTCACGGCTGGCTGTCGGGGATCGGCGTGAACCAGGTGCGGCCCGCGACCGAGCTGCCGCCCGACCCGCCCCCGGGCGTGTTGCAGCCGGGCTCGAGCACCGACAGCTTCTCACGCATCGCCAACATCTCCGACCCCGGCGCCATCATGCGCGCCGACCTTTACGTGGTGCCGCGCGAGGTCATCGCCAGCCTGGTGCCGATCGCGGGGCAGCCGCCCACGGTGCTGCAGGGCACCAAGGACTTCTGGGTGATGAACCTGCGGCTCGACAACGACAGCAACTCCCCCAACCTCTCGCGGGGCGACGTCGAGCTGGCGGTAGTGCGCATCGACGAGAACGGCTCGTCGCAGAACGATGCCGACGTCGATCGGGTGTCGCTGTTTGACGACACCAACCTGGACGGCGTGCTGGACGTGAACGTGGACACGCGCATCGCGACCGCGGTCTTCCAGAATCAGACGGCGTACTTCACCAATCTCAACTACCGCATCCCGCTGGATGAGGTGCGCAACCTGTTCGTGACCTACGATATCAGCGACAGCGCCGACGCCTCTCCGGGCGTGTCGCTGGGCGCGGGCATGGCGACCTTCGACTACATCCGCCCCGAGATCCCCGGCGCCGTGCAGCGCCGGGCGCGTCAGGTCATCAGCGCCAGTAACGATGGCCTGGGCGACTATCGCTTCCCGATCAACTCCGCGCTGGTGGGCATCGAGGAGGCGCCGGACACGATAACGGTGACACCCACCTCCCGCGCGCCGGTGACGATCCAGGCCAGCGAGATCTCACCCGAGGCCATCAACCCGGGTGACACCGATGTGCCCATCCTCTCGCTGGACCTCTCGGTCGATCACGACCGGGCGACCGTGACGGGCGTCCAGGTCGATGAGACCGGCACCATCAACGCGGTGTCGCACATCACCTCCGCCAAGCTGTTCCTCGACGAGAACCATGACGGCCAGGTCGATGCCGGCGATACGCTGCTCGAGGAGACCACCTTCGCCAGCGTGGGCGGTGTCGAGCGCGCCACCTTCGACATCGAGGACACGCCGGTGGCGGTGATCGAGGGCTCGGTGCAGTCGCTGCTGCTCACCGCCTCGCTCTCCGACGAGCTGCCGCTGGTGGATCCGCCGCTGACGCTGATCTACTCGCTGCTGGACCCGAGCTACCTCACGCTGCAGCAGTCCGAGGACATTGTCGCGCCCGACAACTTCCCGATCGCGTCCGACGAGGTCTCCACACCCATCCCCAATGATCCGCCGCCCGCGCCGCAGAACCTGACGGCTGCGCAACTGGGCGACGGCAGCATCGGGCTGGAGTGGGAACTCTCCGCCGACGATCCGGACGTGGGCGGCGAGGCGGACGTGACCGAGTACCACATCTATCGCAACACCGATCCCGCCCAGCTCGTCACCGCCGGGCCGACGGACATGTACGCGTCGGCGCCCGCGGGGGCGACCGAGTTCAACGACGCTAATGCGCCGCTGGGCGTGGACCTGTACTACATGCTGCGCGCCTACGACGGTGTGCAGGAGGGTCCGAACTCCAACATCGCCGGGCCGGTGCAGTCGGCGGACCTGCAGCCACCGACCTTCAGCGAGTTCGACCCTGCGCAGGACCAGGAGGACGTCCCGCGCGACACCGACATCGCCTTCACCATCCGCGACAACGCCGCCGGCATCGACCAGTCCACACTGGTCTTCGAGGTTGACGGCGTGGACGTGGCGGGCGATCCCAACACCACCATCACAGGCTCGGCGCAGCAGCTTCGCGTCGTCTACGACCCGCCTGAGGACTACGACTACCTCGACCGGGTGCAGGTGCGGCTCCAGGTCGCCGACAACGCGGGCAACGTCGCGCCCGCAGCGGGGCAGTTCGAGTCCTACGACTTCATCATCGTCGGCCCACCGGTGTTCTCCATCGCCGGCGTAATCACCGACACCGATGGCGATCCGGTCGCCGGCGTGCGGGTGAACGCGGGGCAGCTCTTCGCCTTCACCGACGCCCAGGGCCGATACGAAGTCACGGGCCTCGCGGCCGGCAACTACAACGTCACGCCGTCGATGGACGGCCGCTCGTTCGAGCCGGAGACCCGCTCGGTAACGGTGGGGCCCAATGCGGTGGGGATCGACTTCACGGCACAGCTCGGCTACGACATCTCCGGCGTGGTGCAGACTGAGGACGGCGACCCGGTGTCGGGCGCGACTATCTCCGACGGCCAGCACATGGCGCTCAGCGGCGCCGACGGCACGTGGGCCATCGAGAACGTGGGGGCGGGTGACTACACGCTCACCGCGCAACTGTCCGGCTACGTGTTCACCCCGCCGACCATTGACGTCACGGTGGGCCTGCAGACCGGCGACGCAACCGGCCTGGTGTTCACCGCCGCGCCCGAGACCTTCGGCGTGGCGGGCGTGATCCGCACCAGCGGCGGCGACCGTCTGGCCGGCATCAGGGTCGTGGCGCTGCAGAACGGAGTCGAGATCGGCGCGGGCGTCAGCGCCGCCAACGGCGCCTACAGCATCAGCGGGCTGGTGGCGGGCAGCTACACGATCCAGCCCGACGACCCCGACTACGAGTTCGAACCGACCCAGCGCGTGGTTGACGTGGCCACCGACGTGTCCAACGTGGACTTCGTCGCCGCGCGCCTGTACAACATGACACTGCCTCAGGGCCTGGCCATGATCGCGGTGCCGGTGACCCCGGTCAACCCGGACGTCCAGGACGCCTTCGGCGCCGATGTCGAGGTGGCGCGGTGGGATCCGCAGAACAGCCCGCCCTACCTGACGGCGCCGTCGGCCGATCCGCTCATGCGTCTGGCTCCCGGGCGGGGCTTCTGGACCAACAGCCCCACCGAGCGCGTCGTCGGCATCGCCGGGGAACTGTTCCCCAACACCTCGGACCTGACCGTTGCGCTGCGGGGCGGCTGGAACATGCTCGGCAACCCCTACGACCGCACGCTGCCGTGGAGCAACATGACGATTCCGACCGGCAGCCCCGCGTCCGGCTTCGGCTTCATCTACGACCGGGCCGCGGGCACCTACCGGCTGGTCTCGACCACGGCGGGCCTGGGCGGGGAGACGGTGGTGCCGCGTAACGCCGGCTTCTGGATGCGCGCCGGCGCGTCCACGCAGGTGACGATTTCCGCGCCGGGCCTGGCTGCGGCCTCGGCCGAGGTCGCGCGCGCGGCGGCCACCCGGCCCGAGGGCGGCTGGCTGGTACCCATCGTGGCGCGCGCGGGTGGCGTGATGGATGCCTGCAGCGTCGCGGGCGTGATCCCGCAGGCGGCCGGCGACCCGGCGGCGTACAACGTGGACAATCCGCCCGCCATCGGCCCCTTCGTGGACGTCTACTTCGAGGCCGAGGGCGGCCGGCGCCTCGCCACCGATGTGCGCGGCTCCGCGGGCGCGAGCGAGATGTGGACCTTCGCGGTCGCGACCGACATGCCGGGCGTGCAGGTCGAGCTGATGCTGCCCGACCTGTCCGAGGTGCCCGCCGACAAGTCCGTGGTGCTGGTGGATGAGCTGACCGGCAGGCGGTTGTATGCGCGCACCATGACCTCCTACAGCTACGACTCGGGCGAGGGGGGCAGCCGCCGGTTCCGGCTTGAGGTGACCGATCGCACTGAGGCCGGCCTGATGATCACCGGCGCCGGGGCGGCGGCCGCGGACGGCCGTGTGACCGTCAGCTACACGCTGTCGGCGCCCGCACAGGTGGGCGTCGAGGTGCTCAACATCGCCGGCCGGTCGGTGGCGACCCTCGCCGGCGATCTCGCCCCCGCGGGCGTCTCGACCGTGAGCTGGAACGGCCGCAGCGCCCAGGGCACGATCTGCCCGCCCGGGCGCTACCTGGTGCGCATCAACGCGCGCGCCGAGGACGGCCAGCAGGTGCAGGCGGTGGTCCCGGTCCGGCTCAGCCGGTAGGTCAGCCAACGCGCCCCGCGCCGGGCATAGCCCCGCGTGGAGCGGCGCTTGATCGGACAGTCGCGCGCAGCGCCGCCGGGCCGGGCCCGGCCACGCTGCCATCGGTCCTGCCAACTGGTCGGCGAGGCGACGCCCCGCGTCACCTCGGGACGCGTGACACACCATGGGAGGCATCGGGAGATGAGCAAGCAGTCGCGGAACACCCGGGACACGCGGGACCTGCGAGTGGTGTCGCTGGTGGCGGCTATCGCCGTCGGCGTGTTGTGCATCGCGGCCATGGCGCCTCCGGCCGCCGCTCAGGAGGGCGCGCCGATCTACGTGCTGCCCGGCGGGCAGGCAGTGAAGCTGGGCGCGATTCCCGAGACACCGGCGCAGCTTGCGGCGATCCCCGTGGCCAACCTGCCGCTGCCGCCCTACGGCAAGTCCCTGCTGCCCACGGCCGCCGCCGACATCTCGAGCAACATGCCCCCGATCGGCAACCAGGGGGCGCAGGGCTCGTGCACGGCGTGGGCCACCGGCTACTACTACAAGAGCTACCAGGAGGGGCAGGAACACTCCTGGGATCTCTCCACCGCCAACCACCAGTTCAGCCCGGCCTTCATCTACAACCAGATCAACGGTGGCACGGATGACGGCAGCAGCATCTCAGCGGCAATGCGGCTCATGAGCGAGAAGGGCTGTGCCACCCTCGCCGACATGCCCTACTCCGCCGCCGACTTCAAGAGCTGGCCCAGCGAGTACCCCGGCGGCGCGCAGATCTGGCTCGACGCCATTGCCTATCGCGCCGACGGCTACGAGTGGTGGCCGACCACCACGGAAGTTGATCTGGCCGCCCTCAAGCACCAACTCGACCTGGGCGAGCCCTTCGTCATCGGCATCCCGATCTACGACGACTTCGGCGCCAAGATCGCGGACGATGACTACTACGAGCGCCCCGCCGACGATGCTGAGATCGTCGGCTACCACGCGATCTGTATCGTCGGCTATGACGACGACAAGGACCGGGGCGACGCCGATGACTCCGACGGCGACGGCGATATCGACGCCGACGACGACGCCAACGGCGAACTCGACCCCGAGGAGGACGACCAGGACATCTTCGGCGGCTTCCTCTTCGTCAACTCCTGGGGCGCCGCCTGGGCGGGCGATGGCAAGGCCTACCTGTCCTACGGCTTCGTCATGGGCGTGATCGATCCCATCAACGCCGATGGGGAGACCGAAGAGTTCGACGGCGCGGGGGCGGCCTTCTTCATGACCGACAAGATCGGCTACCAGCCCTCCGCGTGGGCCGAGTGCGACCTTCCCTGTGAATCGCGCGATGACGTGGTCCTCACGATCGGTCGCCAGGACGGCTCGTGGAGCTGGACCGCCTTCAACCAGCAGGGCGCCGACGACAAGGCGAACATCCACGCCTACCTCGATCTGACCGACGCCCTGGCCTACCTGCCGCCCACCCTGGATGACCAGTGGAAGCTGCAGTACACCGACGCCGAGTTCAAGTACACGGGCTCCATCGAGACCTTCACCGTTTTCGTTGACAACGACCTCGACGGCAGCCCCGACGACACCTACGACAGCGCCGATACCACGGGCGCGCTGGCGGTGTCGGTGGACGATCTCGGGGTCGGCACGGCCTACATCCCCGGCCCGGGCGCCCACGCCCCGACGCTGACGGACCCGAGTATGACGCCCACCGAGGGCCTGCAGGGCGACACGTATACCTTCGGCATCACCTACACCGACCTCGACGACAACCCACCGCCCAGCGGTCGTGTCTGGCTGCTGATCGAGAACACCACCGCGGGCACGCCGCTGCAGGCGCTGGCCATGGAGGTCGATACCACAGCCGCCGCGGAGCTGCAGGATGGCGACTACACCAACGGCGAGCGCTATACGGTCAGCTCCAAGGGCATTCGCTCCACGCCCACGGAGAACGAGATCGGGGACGGGCACCATCGCCACTACTTCGTGGCCGATGAGGTGCCGCTGGACACCACCTCGCCGGAGGCCCGCTATCCGACCGCGGACGGCACCTACATCGACGGTCCGCTGGTCAACGACCCGCCGGAGATATCGGCCGGGGGCTACTCCCCCGAGTCGCCCGACTTCCCGGACACGCTCAGTGGGGAAGACGTGGTCGTGATCCACGACTCGACGCCGACCTTCAACTGGGACGCCGCCACCGATATCAACGCCACCGACACGGCCGCGGAGCTGTACTACATGCTCCAGCTCTCGCAGAGCAAGACCTTCGCGCCGGTGGCGTACGAGTACACCACCGGCCCGGGCGAGACCGAGTTCACGGTTCCCGACACGGCGCCGCTGTCTGAGGGCGTGTGGTACTGGCGGCTGCGCACCTATGACGACGACAACCGGGCATCTGCACAGTGGACCTACGCGGGCGGAGTGCCCTACCTCTCGACGCAGCTCTTCCGCCTCGACCTGAACCAGCCGCCGTACTGGGATGGCGCCCTGGCGCGCGGCGACTTCGTGCCCGACGGCAACATCCGCACCCTGACGCCACTGATCGACTGGCCGGACGCCACCGACCCCGATCCGGCCGACCCGCCGTCCACACTGAGCTACCACCTCGTGATCGATGACAACATGGACTTCAGCACGCCGCATGTGGACGTGCTGTTGGGGCCGGGGGTCACCGAGTACCAGCTCGGCGCGGGCGAGGAACTCATCCCCAACCGCACCTACTACTACCAGGTGAAGGCCATCGATGACCAGGGCGCCGAGTCCGACTGGCACAACGCCGAACTGACCCTTGATCCGCCGTCGAACACGACGGTGGTGACGGACTTCGTGCTGCAGAACCCGACTCTGTCGCCTGTCTACGGCGGGCTGGGGACGGACTTCGCCTTCTCGGTGGAGTACGTTGATGCCAACAACCTCGCGCCGCCCGACGACATCGTGCTCGACATCGGCGGGGGTACTCTCGAAGTGGTCATGACGCGCGACCCGGCGGATGGTGACGCCTACGATGTCGGTGTCACCTACCTCGCGACGGTCAACGGCGCCGCGCTGGGCTACGGGGCGTGGGACCACTACTTCTACGTGGCCAACACGCCCGTCCGCTTCCCCGGCGCTCCCGTTACCCTGCCCGGCCCGATCATCGGCAGCGACAGCGTGGCCCGCTTCACCACCGCCGGCTGGGCCGACGTCGCCACCTACGAGGAAGGGGACACCCTCTACGTCGAGGTCACCGACGCCGATGAGAATCAGAACCCCGGAGCCGCAGAGACTGTCAACGCGACCATCACTGAGGATTCGGGTACCGAGACCGAGACGCTGACCCTGACCGAGACCGGCAACAATACCGGCGTCTTCCGCGGGCAGATCAACTCGATCGGGCGCGCGGGCGCAGACAACAACGGAACCTTCGAACTCGTGGCAGGGCCTGCGGGCCGCCTGTTGACAGTTACCTACAATGACCCCACCGGCGGCGACAGCGCAACCGATACCGCGGGCTATCAGGACACCGTCGCGCCCGCCGCGCTGGCCGCCGGCGAGCTGGTCGCCACCACCGGGCCCCATGGCATGACCATCGGCCTCGACTGGACCGCCTATGACGAGGCTGCCCAGGTGGACGTAGCCGGCTACCATGTCTGGCGCGCCGGGACGGACTTCGCCGACAGCGGCGCCGCGACCCAGGTCGCCGACGTCCCCGCCGGCACCCAGACCTGGACCGACACCGCGGTCACCCCCGGGCAGACCTGGTTCTACGCAGTGACGCCCTACGACGAGGTGCCCAACGAGAACACCGCGGTGAACACCGCGCAGGAGACCGCGGCCGATTCGACCGCCCCCTATCTGGCGAATCAGGACCCGGCTCCGGATGCGGTCGAGGTGGCGCGCGACAGCAACATCGCCTTCGACGTGCTCGATGCCGGCAGCGGCGTAGATCCCGCGACGCTGACCGTGGCCGTCAACGGGACAGAAGTGACCGCCAGCCTGGTGGTCACGCCGACCGCGGGCGGCCTCCATGTGGACTTCGACCCGGCGGGCCTGTTCGACTACAACGAGCATGTGGCGGTCGCGGTCCGTGTGCGCGACAACGCCGGCAACGAGCTGCACGAAGTCTACTACTTCGACGCCACCTCCGACACCCAGGCGCCGCAGGTGACCAACAAGGCCTTCGACGCCGATGCGGGCACGGTGTCGTTCAATATCGAGGATGACATCTCGGGCGTGGATGTGAGCACGCTGGTGTTCCAGGTAGACGGCGTGGATGTCACCGCCAGCGCGACCATCAACGCGGGCAACCCGCTGGACGTGAGCGTCAGCTACGCGCCGCCGGGCGGGTGGGGCTTCAACGCGACGGTGGACTTCTCCGTGGACGTGTCGGACATCGCCGGCAACGCCATGGCGACGGACACCTGGCAGGAGAGTTCCGCCACCGACGCCGTCGGGCCAACCATCGACCAGCTCAGCCCGCCGGACGGATCGACCGATGTGCTGGTGAGCAGCGCCATCTCGGCTCGTGTGCGCGACAACGGCTCGGGCGTGGACGTGGCCAGCATCACGATGAGCGTCAACGGCACGGACGTGACCGCCGACCTGAGCGTGGGCCCGGCTCCGGCGCAGGTGGGCGTGGCCGAGGTAATCGTGACCTACCAGCCTCCCGCCGACCTCGACTGGGCGACCGACTATGATGTGCACCTCGAGGCCTCGGACGAGGCGGGTAACACGACCACGGCCGACTGGAGCTTCACTACCGAGGACGAGCCCACCTATGAGATCCGGGGCTTCATCACCAACGTCGCCGGCGATCCGCTGCCCGGCGTGGATGTGACGGTGGATGGGCAGACCGTGGGCACCGACGGCAACGGCGCGTACCGCGTGCGGGGCCTGGTCGCCGGCACCTACACGGTCACGCCCACTCTGGCGGAGCACGACTTCACCCCGGTGGCGCAGCAGGTGACCGTGGGGCCGTCGGCGCGCGACGTCAACTTCGTCGGCGCGGAGCGCATTCACGAGATTCGCGGGCGCGTCACCCATGATGGGGCCGGCGTGGCCGGCGTGCAGGTCAGTGACGGCACGCGCAGCGCGATGACCGACGCCAACGGTGACTTCGCCATCGCGGATGTCCCGAACGGGATCTACACGGTCTCGTGCTCGCGCGATGCCAACAGCGATGGCTTCCAGGACTTCACCTACACGCCCGCCTCACGAACAGTGAACGTGGTCGGCGCCGACGTGACCGGCGTGGACTTCACCGCGACCACCGTGACCTACACGATCTCCGGCCGCATCAGCGACAGCCTGGGTAACCGCATCGCCGGTGTGACGGTCAGTGACGGCACGCGCACCGCGGTGACCAGCGAAGCGGGCGAGTTCACCATCGGAGGCGTGCCGGCATCCACCGTGGTGCTTACCGCGAGCAAGGCGGGGTTGGCCTTTGACCCCGAGACGCTGCAGGTAACGGTGCCGCCGTCGTCAACCGGGAACAACTTCACCGCCTACACGGAGTTTGTGCACCAGTTCGCCGCCGGCCTGCAGATGGTGGCGGTCCCGGCGAGTCCGCCCGCCGGACGCGAGCGCGCCGTTGATATCTTCCAGACGCTGCAGGTGGCCCGCTGGGACGCTTCGGCGACACCGGCCGGATATGTGAGGGCCGCCGACAATCCGGACCACCTCGAGCTGGCGGTGCGGCCGGGAGCGTCCTTCTTCGTGAACTTCCCGGCGCGCACGACGGTGAACGTCCCCGGCGACCCGGTTGGGACCACCGGCACCTTCAGCGTGGGTGTGTCCACCGGCTGGAACATGCTGGGCAACATGTATGAGAGCGCGCTGCCGCTGGCGAACATCACGGCGGCCGGAAGCACGGAGATTCGCCCGTACGCGTTCATCTGGGACAACACCATCGGCAGCTACCGCATGATCTCGCGCGATCCGGCGATCAACTCGGCGCGCAACTACATCGAGGCCTGGGAGGGCGCGTGGTTCAAGGCCACGGGTGCGGCGGGGACGCTGAACGTGGCCGCGCCCACGGCGGTGAGCGCCGCGTCGCTGATGGTCGGACCTGCGGCCGCCACGGACGTCGCCGAGGGTGGCTGGCTGATACCCATCGAGGCACGCGCGGCAGGGCGTGCCGACATCAGCACCGTCGCCGGCGTAGGCACCGGGCCGGAGAGCCAGGGCTACCGCGTCGAGAACCCGCCGCGGATGTCCGGCACGGTGGACGTGTACTTCACCGACGACTCGGGTGAGCGTCTCGCCCACGACATCCGGCCGGCGAGCGCGGGCCCGATGGTGTGGACCTTCGCGGTCGAGACCGATCTGCCCGACGCTGAGGTCCAGGTCCTGCTCCCGGACCTGAGCGCGGTGCCGAGAGATCTCGCGGTCTACCTGACCGACCTCGACACCGGCGAGCGCATGTATGCGCGCACACTGCCGGCCTACTCGTTCACCACGGGCGCGGACGGGGCGCTCAGGCACTTCGCTCTTGAGGTGGCACCGCAGGGCGCCGACGCCCTGACCATCCGCAGTGCCGCGGTGAGCGGTGGTGCCGCCGGGATGATGGTGACCTACGACGTGAGTTCGACCTGCAACCTGAGCATCGAGGTGCTCAACATCGCGGGTCGGCCGGTGCGCACGCTGGTGCAGTCGCGCGCGGTGCCGGCGGGACAGGGTCAGCAACTGTGGGACCTGCGCAGCGCCGAGGGCACGCTGGTGCCCGCGGGCACCTATCTCATCCGCCTCGAGGCCGTCGCGGAGAACGGCCAGCGGGTGCAGGCGCTGCGCTCCGCTCAGGTCGCACGCTGACGTGATGGGGCCGTCCCGGGGTGAGGCCGCGGCGACGGCAGTTCGCAAAGGATCGTACACGGCAGCCCAGTACTGAAGAGGTGACACAGGTATGATGACCATCGGGCGATGCGCCGGACTGACGGCTCTCGCACTCCTGGCAGTGGCCGCGTTCGCGCTGGTCGGGTGTGGCGGCGGCGGTGAGGGGGTCACGCCGGCGCAGACAGGGTCGGTCTCCGGCACCATCGTGCACGCAGGAACGGGCCTGCCGCTCGGCGATGTGCAGGTCACCGTCGGCGGCATCAGCGCCACCACCAACGCGAGCGGCCAGTTCACCGTCAACGGGGTGCCCATCGGGCTGCAGGTAGTCACCATCCAGGTGGATCCGGACCGTGGCCTGGTGGTGCCGCCCGGCGTCGATCTCAGCGTCACCGTTGTGGGCGGCCAGACGACGCAACTTGCGGCGCCGATCAATCTGATTGACGCCGTGGACGTCCCGCCGTCACCGCCGAGCTGAGCGCGAGCCGTCTGAGCCGGTGATGGACCTTTGCGCAGCGCCGCCTGTTCGCAGGCGGCGCTGCATGTACCGACGGAGGCGCCTCGCCATGGCATCATCGCGAAGACCGTCCGCTCACCCTTCGGGCCCGGTTGCGACCGGGCTGCTCGCCGCAACGCTGCTGCTGGCGGTTGCCGGCGCGGCCACCGCCGACTGGCCGATGTTCCGGCTTGATCCCGCGCGCTCCGGCGTCGTCGCCGACGCGCAGGCGATGGGGCTGGAGGTCGTCTGGTCCGCTGAGCTGGCCCCCGGGGGGAGCGTGGACAGCTCGCCGGCGGTGGTTGCGCAGGTTGTCTACGTGGGCGATTCCCTGGGCGTCATGCACGCCCTCTCGGCCGCCGACGGCTCCGAACTCTGGCATTTCGACACCGGCGGCGCCATCGTCTCGTCGCCTGCGGTCGCCGACGGGCTGGTGCTCTTCGGCTCGGTCGATCGCTTCTTCTATGCCGTGCGTGCGGCCGACGGGCAACCGGCATGGCGCTACCGCACGCGTGGCCCGGTGTTGTCATCGCCTGCAGTCGCGGCGGGCACAGTGGTCTTCGGCTCCATGGACGGACGGCTGTACGCCTGCGCGGTCGCAGATGGGAAGCTGCTGTGGCGCAGCGAGCCGGGAGAGGGCATCCAGGGCGCCCCGGCGATCGCCGCCGACACCGTGCTCTACGGCGATGATACCGGTCGGATGCGCGCGCTGGCGCTGAGCGACGGCGCGCTCAGATGGGAGGTGCAGGGGAGGGGTAAGGTCGTGGCCGCGCCGACGGTGAGCGAGGATCTGGTCGTCTTCGGCCTGATGGGGCCCAGTGCGCTGCGCCCGCCCAAGCTCGACTACCTCGTGGGCCTGGACCTGGCGAGCGGTGAACAGCGTTGGGCGCTCAACGATGCCTTCTCGATCCTGGGCTCGCCGCTGGTCGCGAACGGATACTGCTACTTCGTGACCATCGAGGGCTACCTGTCGAAAACGGTCGCGCGCGCGCTGCGGCTCTCGGACGGCGAGCTGGCGTGGCAGCAGCAGGTGGGCGGCGTGGTCGACTCCTCGCCTGCGTTGTTGGGCGGCGCCCTGTGCATGGGCTGCCACGACGGCAATCTGTACCTGCTCGACGCCGCCGAGGGCGAGGTCCTTGCCCGCGCGGCGCTGGCCACCAAGGTGTACTCCTCCCCGGCATTCAGCGATGGGCGCATCTACGTAGGCGCGAATGACGGCCGGCTGCACTGCCTGCGCAGTACGCCCGCCGCCGAAGCCTCCGATTGAGTCCACGCGCCTCGGCGTCAGCGGAGGAAGCGGCGCAGCCACAGGTCGTTGAAGTGGCGGTAGTCGTACTGCCAGCCGTGCCCCGCGCCGGGAATCTCGATCAGGCCCTTGAAGCTGGTGATGGCATCGTAGACGGGCCGGATGGTCTCCGGCGGGCAGGTCGTGTCGGCCAGCCCGATGGAGATGAAGGTCGGGCAGGAGATGAGCTGCGCCAGGTTCACGGGGTCAAACCAGGCGAGCGTGGTCAGCGCCTGCGCGCGGCGGTCGGGGTGCTCACGCAGCCACGAGGTCAGCTCCAGGTAGGGCCCGGTGGTCGCGGTCTCGATGGCGACCGGGTAGTTGCACAGGAAGGGCTCGTGGGCGACCGCCGCGCGCACACGCGGGTCGAGGGCCGCGGTCGCCAGGGTCAGCCCACCGCCCTGGCTGAGCCCCAGCGTGCCGATGCGCTCGTGGTCGATGTCCGGGTGCTCGCACAGGTAGTCGATGCCCCGCAGGCAGTCGGCGTAGGCCGCGCGGTAGTACTGCTCCGCGGGATCGTCGAGGCCCATGGTCAGCTTGGTGAGGCCTGGTGGCACCGACCACAGTTCGGCGCTGTCGCCCTGCCCCCGCGGATAGACCACCAGCACCGCGAAGCCCCGGTCGTAGGACAGCCCCCACCACTGAGTGTGCGGGGTGCCGCCGCCGTAGCCGGGCGTGCACACCACCGCCGGTCGGGGCCCGGCGTCGGCGCCGAGCTGTGGCAGGCACAGGTAGGCCCGGAAGCGCACGCCCCCGAGCCCGGACAGGGTCACGCGCTGCACCTGCACGAGCTGATCCAACGGCGGCTCGACCGGCTCGGTGTGCGCGTCGATGGGCACGGTGTCCAGCTCATCGCGGACTGCGCCCCAGAAGTCGCGCAGATCATCGGCGTTCATGATTGCATCTCTCTCAGACTGGGATGGCGTCCGCCGGGTGTTCGCCGGCGCGCTGCGGGCTACCTTCAGTGCGGTTGCGCGTGGGTTGGGGAGGCGATATAATGGCGCCGGAAAGCAGCGCCGGCGCCGCGCGGCGTGGAGGGGACGATGCACACATGTGCCACCGGGCCCGAGTTCTCCATCTGGAACATCGCGAGGCGCTTGTCGCGGAAGTACGTGCCATCGGCGTGCGGCCCACGGATATCGAGGGGCTGGTTAAACGCGCGCGCCCGCGCGTCGTACGCCTCGAGGGCGTGGACGGGCGGGCGGCGGCGCTGCTCCGTCAGGAGATGCTGGCGCTGGGCGGCGACTGCGCCATCCACCGTGACGTCGCGGCCTTCGATGACACGCCGAGACCGGTGGTACTGGTGGGCGACGCGCAGACCTTCCAGAGGTTGGCCGAGCGTCTGGCCGACGGGCCGTTCGGGCTCGGCGAGATCGGGCGCGAAGTCATCACGGCGATCGCGGGCTTCGACGCACAGGAGCGCGCAGCGCTGCGTTGCGGCGGGCGGGAGCTGCTACCGGGCGAACGCACGCTGGTGATGGGCATCGTCAATGTGACCCCCGACTCGTTCTCGGGCGATGGGCTGGACACGAATGTGGGCGCCGCCATCGAGCAGGCGGCGGCCTTCGTCGAGGCGGGTGCGGACATCCTCGATGTGGGCGGCGAGTCCACCCGCCCGGGCAGCGAATCCGTGGAGCTGGAGGAGGAGCTGGAGCGCACGCTGCCGGTGGTGGAGGCCCTGACCGCAGAGTTCGAGACCGTGGTGTCGATCGATACCAGCAAGCCGGAAGTGGCACGGCTTGCCGTGGTGGCGGGTGCCGGGATGATCAATGACGTCTACGGCCTGCGCGCAGAGGGCATGATCGAGGTGGTCTCCGAGACCGGGGTGGCCGCCTGTATCATGCACATGCAGGGCGAACCGCGCACCATGCAGCGGGATCCTCGTTACGATGATCTGATGAGCGAGATCTACGGCTTCCTGGTCGAGCGGGTCGAGGCGGCGGTGGCCGCAGGGGTGCGGCGGGAGCAGTTGCTGGTCGATCCCGGCTTCGGCTTCGGCAAGACGGTCGCGCACAACCTCGAGATCCTGCGCCGCCTGCGTGAGCTGCGCAGCCTGGGCCTCGGGGTGGTCATCGGCACCTCGCGCAAGTCCACCATCGGCACGGTACTTGGGGGTGTGCCCGCAGAGCAGCGGCTGATGGGCACCGCCGCGACCTGTGCGCTGGCCATCGCCAACGGGGCGGACATTATTCGCGTGCACGATGTGGAGGCGATGGCCCAGGTGGCGCGCATGACCGACGCCATCATGGGCGGATGGCGGGACGAGCCTTGAACGTGGCGGAGCGCAAGCGGGTGCTGCGCGAGCAGGCCCTGCGAGTGCGCGATGCCCTGACGCCCGCGGAGATCGAGGAACGCAGCGCCGAGATCGCACGCCGGGTGATGGCGCTGGGCGGGTACCAGCGCGCGCGGGCGCGGCTGCTGTTCGCCAGCTTCGGCAGCGAGGTGCGCACCGACCGGCTGATCGCGCATACGGTGCGCTCGCGGGCGCGGCTGGTGCTGCCGCGGGTGCGTGGGCCGGAGGAGGCGCTGGCGCTGCACGAGGTCGAGGACCCGGCGACGCAACTCGCCCCCGGCTGGCTGGGCATTCCCGAGCCGGTGGCGGGGAACTGTCCGGAATGCACGGTGAACGAGATCGACTTCATCCTCGTGCCCGGAGTGGCCTTCGATCGAAACGGCGGCCGACTGGGCTACGGGGGGGGCTACTTCGACTACATCCTCAATCTGCGCGGTGACCTGGTGGAAGACGGTGCGGCGGTGGCGGTCGCGTTCGCCGAGCAGATCGTGGACGAGGTGCCACGTGAGGCGTGGGACGTGCGCGTGCCGCTGATCGTCACTGAGAATGAGGTCATCGACACGCGAAGCGACAGGAGCTGACGCGCGATGGCCGTGGGCGATGTCTTCGAGGCGCAGATCGAGGAGTGGACCGACCCCGAGACCGGTGCGCTGGTGCGGCGGCTGACCGGGGATGGCTCGGAAAACGTACACCTCTACTTCACCTCCACCTCATTCGTGGGCGAGGGCGCCGAGCGCGTCGTCATCAGCTCGGACCGAGCGGGCGGCAGGGCGTACTTCCTGCTCGAGATCGCCGCGCGGCGCATGGTGCAGGTGACCGAGAACCTGGTGTCCAGCTTCTCGCAGGCGTGCCTGGATCCGGCCGGGCGCCTGTTTCACTTCCAGGACAACACCCTGCAGGTCACCGACCTCTCGACGCTGCAGACCGAGGACCTCTATCGGGTGCCCGATGGCTTTCGGCCCGCCCTGCCCACCTGCACCGCCGACGGCAGCCACGTGGCTTTCGCCTACATGGAGCGCACAGAGCTGAGCACCGAGAGTGGAGTGATCTACTCCACGATGGCGGAGCGCTACTACCAGCATCCGGCGTGCGTGATCATGCGCATCGACACCGGCAGCGGGGGCGCGGAGGCCATCTGGGGCGAGCGCAACTGGATCTCGCACGTGTGCATCCACCCGACCCGGCCGGACCTGATCCTGTTCTGCCACGAGGGCGGGAGTCACGTCACGCAGCGCATGTGGACGGTGGACGCGTCGGTGCGGCGCGGGCGACAGGCGCAGCCGCTGTTCCGCCAGCACCTGGGGGAGTCGTGCTGCCACGAGTACTTCACGCGCACCGGTGAGGTCGGCTTCCAGGTGATCGGCGAGTCTGAGGGTCAGGCGCTGCATTACAACTGCTTCGTGCGGCCGGATGGTTCGTGGCTGCGACAGTTTCTGCTGCCGGGCCCGCGCCCCGGGCACATTCAGTCGAACTCGGACAACACGCTGGTGGTCGGCGACTGTGGCTATCTCTCGGCAGATGACCCCGACGGGCGGGCATACATGTCGATCATCCGACACGTGAACGGACGCGGCGAGGTCACGCGGCTGTGCCGGCATGACACCTCGTGGACCAGCCAGCAGTCACACCCGCACCCGATCTTCAGCCCGGATGACCGCTGGGCGCTGTTTACCTCCGACGCGGGCGGATCGTGCAACGTGTACATGGCAGACGTTACCGGCCTCTGAGAGGGGCGATGACGATGGCGGGCGAGATGGTTCTGCAGGTGGCGCTGGACTTCATCAACCTCAGCCAGGCGCTGCGCGCGGCACGCGAGGCGGTGGCCGGGGGTGCGACGTGGGTCGAGGCGGGCACGCCGCTGATCAAGAGCGAAGGCATGGCGGCGGTGCGTTCGCTGCGCGAAGAGTTCCCCGAGCTGACCGTGGTGGCGGACCTCAAGATCATGGACGCGGGGCGCGCGGAGGTGGAGATCGCCGCCAAGGCGGGCGCCAACGTGGTGACCGTGCTGGCCGCGGCCTCGGATGAGACCATCGCCGAGTGCGTGGAGGCCGGGCGCAACTACGATGCGCTGGTGCAGGTGGACCTGATAGGCTGCGAGACGCCGGTGGAGCGCGCGCGTCGGGTGGAGGAGCTGGGGGCGGCGATCGTCGGGGTTCACACGGCCATCGACGAGCAGATGGTGGGCGCCGACCCGCTGGATACCCTGCGGGCGGTGCGGGAGGTGGTGGACTGCCGCATCGCGGTCGCCGGTGGGATCAACTCCGAGAGCGCGCCCGAGGCGGTCAAGGCCGGCGCGGACATCGTCATCGTGGGTGGGGCGATCATCAAGGCGCCCGACGCAACCGCGGCGGCGCGCGCCATCGTGCAGGCCATGTCGTCGGGCGAGGCGGTGGAGACCGACCTGTTCAAGCGTGGCGGCGTGGAGCAGTTGCGCGAGATCTTCATGCGCTGCTCGGCGGCGAACATCTCGGACGCCCAGCACCGGCGCGGGCTGGTGCCGGGCATCTTCCCCGTCAAGCCCGGGCTCAAGGCGTGCGGACCGGCGCTGACCGTGTGGACCTATCCGGGTGACTGGGCCAAGCCGGTCGAGGCCATCGACAAGGCGGACAAAGGCGCCGTGCTGGTCATTGATGTGCGCGGCGAGGGGCCGGCGGTGTGGGGGGAGGAGGCGACCAAGAGCTGCATCTCACGCGGGCTCGGCGGCGTAGTCATCAACGGCGCCATGCGCGATACGGCGGAGATCCGCGAGCTGGACTTCCCCGCCTTCTGCGCGGTGCGCACGCCCTCGGCGGGTGAGCCCAAGGGCATGGGCATGATCGGTGTGCCGCTGAAGATCGGCGAGACCGCCATCCGCACCGGCGACTGGATCGTGGCCGATGATGACGGCGTGATCGTGATCCCGAGGGAGCAGGCGGTCGGCGTCGCGAACCGCGCCATGTCGGTGATGGAACGCGAGCGCCGGGAGAAGGCGGAGATCGACGCGGGCAGGACGCTGGCCCAGGTGGCTGAGCTGGAGCGCTGGCACCAGCAGCGGGGCGAGGAGCTGCGCGGCCTCAGGCCGCACGGGCCGGAGGAGGACGAAGCGTGAGCGGCGGAGTCGAGGCGCTGATCGTCGGGCCGGGCGCGATGGGCTGTCTGCATGCGGCGCTGCTGGCCGAGGGGGGCGTGCGCGTGGGGCTGCTGGATCACCGTCCGGAGCGGGCGGCGCGCCTCGCCGAGCGGGGAATCCTCGTCGAGCGCGACGGCGTCCGGGTGACGGTGCCGGTAGCGTGCAGCGCCGACGCGGCCGACTTTCACCCGGCGGCGCTGGCGATCATCGTAGTGAAAGCCTACGACACCGCCGCCGCGGCCAGGCACGTGCTGCCCGCGCTGGATGAGACCTCGAGCGTGCTGACGCTGCAGAACGGGCTGGGCAACTACGAGCGGATCGCGGAGGCCGTGCCTGAGATGTGCGTGCTGGCCGGAACGACCACCGCGGGGGCCACGCTGCTGGGCGAGGGCCATGTGTGTGAGGCCGGCAAGGGGTTCGCACAGATCGGCTCACCCGGCGGAGCCGAGCATCGCGCGCGGCAGGCGGTGGACCTGCTCACGCGAGGGGGCATCGAGTGTGAGCGAACCTCCGCCATCGATGAGGCGTTGTGGACCAAGGCAATCGTGAACGCGGCGATCAATCCGCTGACCGCGCTGACGGGCCTGCGCAACGGCATGATCATCGAAGTGCCGGAACTGCGGGAGCTGCTGCGCGCAGTCGCGGAGGAAGCGGCGAATGTCGCCCGCAACTGCGGCGTGTTCGTGCGCGAGGACATGGCCGGGCCGATCGAGGCCATCTGCCGGCAGACCGCGCAGAACCGCTCGTCGATGCTGCAGGATGTGAGCGCGGGGCGGCGTACCGAGATCGACTTCATCAACGGCGAGATCGTGCGCCGGGCCGAGGAGCGTGGGGTGGCGGCCCCGCTGTGCCGCGCATTGACCGCGCTGGTGCACGGGCTGGAGAGCCGAGAAGAGGAAGATGCATGATCATCGTCGGTGAACTCATAAACGGCACGCGCGAGCCGGTGCGGGAGGCGCTGGAGCGGCTCGACGCCGATGCCATCGCCGCCCTGGCGGTGCGCCAGGTGGAAGCGGGCGCCGACTACGTTGACTGCAACGTGGGCCTGGTGGGCGAGCGCGAGGTCGAGCGGATGGGATGGCTGGTGCGCACGGTCACCGCGGCCGTGAAGGCGCCGGTGTGCATCGACACCGCGAGCCCGGCCGCGATGGCGGCGGGCCTGGCCGAATACGCCGGCGACGAGCCGCCGATGCTGAATTCGGTGACACTCGAAGCGGGCCGGGCGGACGAGATGCTGGCCGTGCTGGCGGGGACGCGGGTGAGGGTCGTCGCCCTCGCGATGAGCGACGACGGGGTGCCCGCCACCGCGCAGGGGCGGGCCGAGGCCGCGATGCGCCTGATTGAGGCGCTGACGACAGGGGGCATCGATATCGGTGATGTGTTCGTGGACCCGGTGGTCACTCCGCTGAGCGTCGATCCCACGGGCGCGCTTACGGCCTGTGAGGCGATGCGCGCGATCTCGACGCACTGTCCCGACTGCCACCTCATCTGCGGGCTGAGCAACGTCTCCTTCGGACTGCCGCAGCGGG
>CAZTZN010000011.1:0-47941 GCA_964617715.1 uncultured Armatimonadia bacterium
TGCGCCGCCCTTCGCCGTTATCGGCCGACGACAACGGCGGCGGCTCTGAAGAGCCGCCCTCCGAAAGGCTTGCGCCATGGATGGCCGCGCGCATCCGGCCTCCCCGCGAACGGGTGTGGCGCCGCTCTCCGAAGAGCTTGCGACTGACTGATGGAGCGCGTCAAGGGGATGACACAGGAGGAGTGAGGTCGGTCGGCGCACGCCGTGCCGCTGTCGTGCGGAGGGCGCATCTTCAGATGCGCCGCCCTTCGCCGTTATCGGCCGACGACAACGGCGGCGGCTCTGAAGAGCCACCGTCCGAACGACTTGGGATGCGCCCCGCCTACGTCAGCCGCCGCTTCACGACCTTGCCCGAGGGATTGCGGGGCAGCTCGTCGGCGAACTCGACCTGCTGGGGGACTTTGAAAGAGGCCAGGCGCTCAGCGCACCAGCGCTTGATCTCGCGCTCGGTCAGCTTCGCGCCGGGCTGGGGGACCACGACCGCCTTCACGACCTCGCCCAGCACCGCGTGCTCGACGCCCACCGCCGCCGCCTCCAGCACCCCCGGATGGCGCGTGAGCACGTTCTCGACCTCGACCGGGTAGACGTTCTCCCCGGCGACGATGATCATCTCCTTGGTCCGGCCGCGCAGGAACACGAAACCATCGGCGTCGATGAACGCCTTGTCACCGGTATGCAGCCAGCCGTCCTCGAGCGCCTCGGCGGTCGCCTCGGGGCGCCGGTAGTAGCCCGCGAACACGCTCGGGCCGCGGATGAGCAGCTCTCCCACCTCGCCCGGCGGCAGCGTCTCCCCCGCCTCGTCTACGATTCTGGCTTCCAAGTCGGGGACCACACGGCCGATCGACTCGGCGTGGCTGAGCGCGAACTCCGAGGGCAGCACCGTGGTCACCGATGTGGTCTCGGTGAGCCCGTAGAAGTTGTGCAGGAGCTTGTCCGGGAACAGCTCGCGCAGCCGCTTGATGGCCAGCACCGGCATGGGCGCGCCTGAGTAGGCGATCAGGCGCAGCGAGGACAGGTCGAACTCGCCCAGACCGGGCTCACGAGTGAGCATGATCGTGGTGGTCGGCACCGTGAACATGGTGGTGCAGCGATGGCGCTCTATCAGCTCCAGCAGCCGGCGCGGGTTGGTCTCGGCGCTGATGACGATGGTCGAGCCGAGATGGAGCGAGGTCGGCATGATGGTGTTCAGGCCGGTGACGTGAAAGAGCGGCACGATCAGCAGGTGCACGTCGTCGGGGCGGAAGCCGTGGCCGCGGATGGTGGACTGCACGTTGAAGAGAACGTTCCCGTGCGTGAGCATCGCGCCCTTGGGCAGGCCGGTGGTGCCCGACGTGTAAATGATCGCGGCGACATCCTCCGGAGCGACGGCGGGCGGCTCGAACTCCGGCCCCGCCTCGGCCATCACCTCATCGACCGGCGTCACGCCCTCAGTCTGCAGCTCCACGCCCCAGACCGCGTCAATACCGTCGAGGCCTTCGAGCGCCTCCGCGACCGTAGGCCAGGTGCGCTCGTGGGCGACGATCACGCGCGCGCCCACGTCGGCGAGGATGAAGTGCATCTCCTCCGCGCTCAGCCGGATGTTGACCGGCACCGCGGTCGCGCCCGCGCGGATGGCGCCGAGGTAGCAGATCACCGAATGCAGGCAGTTGGGCATGATGAGCGCGACGCGATCGCCCGGGCCGACCCCGAGATGATTGCGCAGCGCACGCGAAAAGCCCTCCACGAGTTCGCGCAGGTGCGTGAACGAGACGGGGTCGCCGCGGTGGATCGCGGCGACCCTGTCGCCGAACTCATCAGCCGACCGATTAAGCAGGTCGATCAGATTCCGCATGTGGATCTCACGCGCCGGCGCGGACGGCGTTCAGAAACGCGGTATCCATGAGCACACACACGTCGCAAGCCTGCGCGAGGGTGGTGGGACATCTGTGACCATGGTAGAGGTGAACGATGATGCCCTCATCGGCGGCGACGTTGATCGCCGGGATAAGGTCGGCGTCTCCCGTGATGATCGCCATCTCGTCCACGCGGTCGCGCAGAGCTACACGCACGATGTCCACGGCCAGGTGCACATCGACGCCCTTCTGCTGATAGAACAGCCGGCCGGTGTCGTCGTAGCGCCTGACGCAACTGCCCTGACGGACCTTGACGCGGGGAAGGCGCTCGAGGTGCGCGAAGAAGCGCCGCTTGTAGGATGTGCGGCGCCTCTCCTCCTCGGTTGGCGGATTGCTCTGGTACGGGGGGCTGTCGCAGTAGTAGACCCGGAAGAGTGCGTGGCCGCCGCACACGCGCTCAATGAGGGCTTGGTGGTCTATCTGCAGCGTGCCGATTTCGGCCTGACACACTTTGTCGAGGTAGGCGCCGTCAATGAAGACCGCGAGTTGGCCCATCGGAGAGTACCCCCTACGCGTACATGGATGAGCGGCGGGCTCCACGAGGGTAGACCGCCGCCCGGTATCACCACCTGCCGTACCGTAGGACGGCAGGGCGTATCAAGACCTGCACTCGCATTATACCCCATGGCCGCTTGGAGTCAACATTCGTGGGCGACATCTGTTGCTCGTGCGTAACTGACTCGTGTGTGGAGGCGCGTTGGGTCGGTGTGGCGCCGAGTCGACGTATCTCCCGGATGGCTCTCCCGTGCACGCGGTCCGCGCGGTCCGCGCCGCGCCGATCTCCGCTGAGCGGGGATCGGCGCGGCGTCTGCCGGTTCTGCTCCTGCGCTCACACGTTCGCCTGCAGCCAGGCCAGGCACTTCTTGTAGCCGACGTCGCCGCTCTCCTGGCCCTCGTACTCGGCGCAGTAGGCGCCGTCGTAGCCGGCGTCCTTGAGTGCCTTGATCGCGATGTCCAGCGGGATCTCGCCGTCACCCAGCGCCGCGCCCTGATAGTCGGCGCGCGAGTTGCGCCCGTCCTTCATGTGCGTGTGCAGCGTCCACGGCGCGATGGCCTCGTAGATCTCCGGGAGTTTGTCCACATCGTAGCCGTACCAGCGGTAGTTCATCGTGTCCAGGTTCGCCCCTACGTAGTCGCTGTCGATGGTCTCGAAGACCTCGAGCTGCAGCTCGAAGTCATTGCTGACCACGCCGTGGTTGTCGATGGCGAGGTAGATGCCCAGCTCCTCGCACAGATCAAGGTGGGCCTCCACCGACTTGATGATGGCCTCGGCCTCGCGCTCCTCGGGCACTGAGTCCTTGCGGGCGCCGCCCTCGGTGCGGAAGATGTTGCAGTCGAGCATCAAAGTCAGTTCCGCCAGGCGCCGGGTGCGCTCGACCTGCGCGGCGATGGCGTCATCATCGAGCAGCACGAAGTCGTTGCCCAGCGAGACCGCAGAGGCGACGATGCCCAGTTCATCGAGCAACGCCTTGATGGCCTTCGTGTTAGCGACGGCGTCCTCGCAGCCCTCGGGCTCGAGGTCGGTTGAGCGCAGCTCCACACACTCGAAGCCCGCGCCGGCGGCCCAGCGCAGGAACTCTTCGGTGGTGTCGCCGGGCGCGCGATAGTGGATCAGACCAAGCATCATGGTGTCTCCCTCACATTCACGTGGCATGACTCATCGGTGCCCACCCTAGTTCGCCACGCCGTGCGGTTATCCTCCGGGGAAGCTGCAGGGCGAATCGCGGCGGCCCTGAAGAGCCGCCGCCGTTACCGTCTGCCGTCCGCGCGATCATCCCACGAATGGCGCGGCGACATGTCCTCGACGAGCCGGACAGCATTCCGCCGCTGGTGCCTCGTGGGCGAGACTGCCCATGACGTTCGGAGGGCGGCTCTTCAGAGCCGCCGCCGTTAGCATGTGGCGTCGCCGGGATCGTTGCACGAACGGCGGCGCATCTGAAGATGCGCCCTCCGGAAGACACCGGCCGGGGACAGGCGGGAGCCCGACAGACGGCCGTGGTGCACGGTGGTTCGGAAGGGCATGGTATCGGCCAGACGCCGCCGTCGTAGTGCGAGCGCAGCGGCATCGCGCTTCGTCGGTCGTGACGTCTCTGCCGCATTGTGCGCCCCGCGCCCACCGACGGCGTGTGCAGGCGGGCGCGCCTGCACGACGTCATCGACTACCGTCGCGTGTTCGCAGCGCAGATTCGCACGACAGGTCGCTCCCCCTCGCCCTGACAGCGTCGGTGGTGATCCGACCAGCAACCTGCGCTCAGCCAGATCGGACTGTCCCAGGCCTGCCGGCCGTCGTCCCGGGTAACACGCACGTAGTACAACGCGAACGGCGCGTCGCCGAAGCGCGTTTCTCGGATCAGATGGACCTCAGGGTCATCGGCGTCCGTCCACTCCCGGTCGCCGAAGCGCTTGCCCGGGGTGAGCGGGTGCACCGTCTCGCAGTTGCGCAGCACCTCGATGCCCCCCGCCTGGTGGCTCACCGCCCGCGCGCGATCAACTGCGCCATGCGCTCACGGGCGCGCTCGTAGTCGGCGGCGTTGTGGCTCCAGTTCTGGAACGAAGACGCCACGGTCGCGACCAGCCCGTCAACCTGGTCTCGCGAGTTCGGCTCGCGGAAGATCTCCATGCCCTCCGGCCCCATGCGGCTGATGAGCCGGCCCTCGCCGCCCAGGCCCGCGGCCATCACCATGTACTCGTAGTCCTCCAGCGCCTCGCGTGCAAGCTTGAGGCGAATCGACGTCACCGGGCCTCGGATACCGGCAGGCGGGCCCGGGTAGAGCAGCATACCCTCGCCCCAGTACTTGTCGCGGAACGCCGGCCGCTCCCATACCCCCTCCATGGTCTCGTAGTTCCAGTAGACGCTCGACCAGTAGAGGAAGCCGGTGATGCGGTAGTGCCAGCTCACCCAGAACGGGGCGCGGAAATGCAGCGGGTCCATGTCGATCTGCCACCACGGCGTGCCCTCGGGGCCCTGGCACAGCGCCGTGTAGCTCCACAGTCGCTCACCCAGCGCCAGCCGCTGGTTCGCGGTGGGCTCATCCCACAGCCCCCACAGCGGGCACCAGATGTCCACCGCGCCGTAGAGGTCGCCCCACTCGGGGTTGCTGGTGACCGTCTGCTCAGTGCACATGCGCGCGATCTCGGGATCGGCCTCGTGGATCAGCGCGCCCTGCTGGCGCACGGTCTCATACTCCTCGGCATTGTTGGGCTCATCGCGCAGGTACATGTACGCAAGGTCGAGGTAGCCCAGCTCACGCAACCACTGGGCGGTGGCGCGCAGGTAGGCCCTGGCCTGCTCGGGGTCGTCCCGGTAGCGGAAGGGGATGCGCAGCGCGTTCACATGCTTCTCCTCGACCAGCATGCGCAGGCGCTCGGACTGGCCGGTGTCCTGCAGGCCTCCTTCGGCGCTCCACTCCGGCCAGATATCGCCCAGCGACCCCGGCACCGCGCGATGGCGCAGCAGCTCGTCGATGTACAGGTCCTCGACCGCCGCAAACTCCTCGGACCCCGGGTCGAGCCCCAGCCCCTTGGCCACGCGGCTGCCGAGGCTGCCGAAGCTCGACTGCATGGCGATCCCGGCGGGCAGCTCAAAGTTCCACACAGTCAGCTCGACCGGCACGCGGGCCAGCTCGAAGTTGCCTGCGGCCACGGTCACCGAGCCCTCATAGCGCCCCGGCGGGGTGCCCGGCGGGACGAACAGATCCACCCACACCTCCGCGTTCTCGCCCGGCTCAACATCAAAGGGCGCGGCGTCGTAGGTCGCCCCCTCGAGGTCCTCGCCGGTCTGCGGGTCCACGAACGGAATGAGCGCATCGGGGTACCACCCGACCGGGTTGTCGGTGCGATAGCTGGGTTCGGTGACGTTGACGTAGTGCGCGCGGTACAACTCGAGGTTGTAGGCCGAGATCGAGCCCGCGCGGCCGCTGAGGCTGCTGGCGACCACATTGACACCGCGCAGCGCCCGGTCACCGGCATGGACGATCACCCGGAAGGGCGCGAACTCGTTGGCGGCGGCCTTCACGCGCGCCACGGCCTGGTCGCCGGGCGGTGTGTTCTTCATCACGCGCTGCCAGGGCGAGGCCACCCACACGGTCGCGTCCTCCTGCGCCATCGCCATCACCGCCATGCCGAGCGCCAGCGTGATCAGGATGAGCGTTCGCATTGGTATTCCTCCAGTCGGGCCCCGACAGGGGGGCCGGTAGCGAAATCAGTCGCGCAGCACTCGCTCGACGCTCACGCGGATCGCCACCTCATTCAGGCGCTGCTGCAACACCGGTGGCGTGCGCGGGCTGTTGTTCTGGATCTCCGAGGTGATGATCGGGACGCGCTGATAGAGATCGCCCCAGCGGTCCACGAAGTACTGCCGCTGCTCGCCGGTGTAGTTGAGCGGCTTGATCTCCGGGATCGGGTTAGCGCCCTCCACCTGACCCCATGCGTCCACGATCTCCTGAGCCCACTCGCGCTCGTAACGCTGAAGGTCGGCGGGGAGTTCGTCATAAAGGCACGGGAGGATGATCATGGCGTTGTGCGGCGAGTTGACAAACTCGGTCTGGTGCAGCGACAGCATCATGGACCAGTCGTCGTGGCGCCGGAACAGCTCGAAGATCCACTGGAAGAGCGAAGACGCGTGGTGCCGGTTGGGCTCGACAAAGCGGTGCTCGTCGATCTGCTCGTAGACGATGCCGCGGCGGGTGGGCAGGACCTCCTCCTCGCGGTCGTCGTAGATGTCCACGCGCTTCCACATCAGCCCGGTGTCGGGGTCGGGGCCGCGCATCCATGCCCAGAACTCATCGTTGGTGTATTCACTGCCATCCCACGCCTCGACCGGCGCACGCGCCGTACCCTCGGGGTTGGCGTCGGGCATGAATACGATCAGGCACTCGCGCAGCACACGTTCCCTGTCGAATTCGCTCGGCCGACCGTCGAAGGTCTCGCCGGTGAGGAGCTGGTTGATAACGTTCATCTGACCGGCGACGGGGGCGGGCTCGTGCGCGTGCGGCTTGAAGATCATGAGCTTGTGCTTGCCGGCGTCATCGACCGAGCGGTCGGTGACGGTCAGCGCCCACACCGGCCAGCCGGCGAACTGCCGACGGTTTTCGGCGAGGAAGATCTCGGGATACTCCTCCTGCCAACGCCTGACCTGAGCGTTGACCTCATCGGGGCGCGATATCCACGCGGGTGCGATCATGGTGCACTCCTCCGCATCTGTGAGCGGCGAGCAGACGGCGGCGGCTCTGAAGAGCCGCCCTCCGAACGGCACACGCGGGAGTCCGGGCGCCTCGCGCGCACATCGCTCCTGCCCCTGCCGTATGGAGGGCGCATGTTCACATGGGCCGCCGGGAGCCCCGCCTGCGCGGTAAGGATGGCGGGGTGCCGTTCGGCCGCCCCCCCATTGCCCCTCTCCGATTGCCCACTCGCCGTCGTTACGACCGTATCATCACCAGCAGCATCTTGAAGTTCTCAGGCGCATCCACTGCGTGTGGGACGTCGGCGGGCATGATGATCATCTCGCCCGCACAGACGCGGTTCACCTGGCCGCCGATGGTGACCTCGGCGGTGCCATCAATCACGTAGACCAGTGCGTCAAAGGGCGCCGAGTGCTCGCTCAGCCCCTGCCCCCGGTCGAAGGCGAACAACGTCACCGTGCCCGTCTCGGCCTCGACGATGGTCCGGCTGACCACCGAGCCCGCCTGGTAGTCCACCAGCCCGGCCATGTCCAGCGTCTTTCCGATCAGGTCCTGCGTGTCATCTGTCATCCAGTCACCTCACGGCTTGTCCTGTCACTATTGCCCCCGGAGCACGTGAATCCTGCCGGGCCCACGCCGCATCATGAGAAGCAGCCACACAGCCGTTGTCGGTTCCCCCCCGGCCGTTGCCGTTTCCCGTTTCGCGCTTCCCGCCGCCGTTGCCGTTCCCCAATTGCCGGTTCCCGGTCGCCCCCGCCGTTGCCGTTCCCCAATTGCCGGTTCCCGGTCGCCCCCGCCGTTGTCGTTCCCCGATTGCCCATTCCCCATTCCCGATTGCCGGCCGTCAGAACGTCATCCCCATCTCGGACGAGTAATCCTTCCGCTCCGGTTCGGTCTCCGGCAGGGACACGTGGTCCCAGAACTCGGTGGCGCCGCGTGGGCCGGTGCGGATGTCCGGGACGCTGATCGGCTGGCCGCCCAACTCCGCCGAGCGCGCGGCGAGGATACCCGGCACCGCGTAGTCGCACATGCGATACACGTCGATGGGCACGTTGCGGCCCTCGAGGATCGCTTTCGTGAAGTAGTAGGCGGTCCAGATGTCGGTGCCGCCGTGGCCGACGGTCTTGTCGGCGTCCGGGGCGGCGGTGCCGATCGGCACAATCTCCCAGCCATCGCGCTCCTCGCGGTCGCGGTCGAGCAGCCGGCAGTAGCCCTCATGCGAGTACCACTCGGCGCTGCCCCGGGTGCCGAAGAGGCGGTAGTTGTGCGAGCCGGGACGGCGGGTATTGAGTGTCACGGTGATCTTGATGAGCCGCCCCTTGGCGGTGTGGAAGAGGGCGATCTGGCCGTCGGCCCGCAGCGGGGCCTGGTCCTGCCACCACGGGCCCTCGCGGCACACCACGGACACCACGCGGTCGTCAAGCACCTCCAGCAGCGGCCCCAGGTCGTGCGTGAGGTACTGGATCGGCGGCTGGTCGGCGCGCCAGCAGGGCACCACATCGGTGATGCCCTGCTCGATGCACTGCTGCGGAGTCAGGCGCGTGTTCTCGGCCGCGATCAGCGTGTTGGGCAGGTAGTGCAGGTACTCGCCCTCGGCCATCGAGATCTCGCCCAGGCTGCCGTCGAGCACCCATTTGCGCCAGTAGCGCAGGAAGTCCATGAACGCCGAGTTCTCGGCCAGCATATACTGCAGCCCGGTACGCTGCACGGTGGCGACGATGTGGTGCGCCTCCTCGACGGTGAAGCAGCCGGGCACCTCGGAGATGACGTGACAGCCGGCGTTGAGCGCCTGGATGGTGTGCCGCGCCTGCAGGCGGCCGTTGGTGGCTACCGCGATGGCGTCCGGCTCCAGCGCCAGCAGCTCCTCGAACTCCTCGACCATGGGCACGTCCGGCGCGAACTCCGCCGCGCGCTGGCGCAGGCGCTCGACGCGGTCCGCGCAGCCGATGACCTCAGCGTCCTCCACGCGCGTAAAGTTGCCCAGGTGCGACCTGCCCCGCCCCAACCCCAGGATCCCGACACGAAGCTTCTTCATTGGTGGATTCCTTCCAGCTATCAGTTATCAGCTATCAGCGACCAGCTCACGGCAACGGCGCACGGCGCAGGCCGTTGCCTGTGACTTGCGACCTGCGACCTGCGACTTGCGACTTGTGACCTGCGACTTGCGACTTGCGACTTGCGACCGATGACCCGCGTTCACCACTCCAGGTCCGGTCTGATCCACTCGGCCATCGGCGGGTCCTCGTCAGGCAGGCCGACGTGCTCCCAGAAGCGTGTGGGACCGCGCGGGCCCCGATGCAGATCGGGCACAGTGATGGTCTGCCCGCCCAACTCCGCCGACTCGGCGGCGATGATCCCCGGCAGGGCGTAGTCGGCCATGCGTCGGTGATCGATCGGCATTTCACGACCCGCAAGCAGGCACTCGATGAAGCGCGTGACCGTCTGGATGTCGGCCCCGCCGTGGCCGCCGGTCTCTGCGCCCGGACGAGCCGAGCGGATGTCCACGACCTGCCAGCCGGCCCTGTGATCGCGGTCGCGGTCGAGCAGGCGCCCGCGGTTCTCGTAGCGGAACCACTCGGCGCTGCCCTCGGTGCCGAAGATGCGGAAGTTGTGCGTGCTCGGCTGGCGGGTGTTGAGGCTGACCTGAATGCGCAGCAGCGCCCCGGCCGCGGTGCGCATGAGCGCGATCTGCAGGTCACTGCGCAGGGGCGCCTCGGTCTGTCGCCACGGCCCGGCGTGGCAGCTCACCGCCACCACGTGGTCGTCCAGCACCTCCAGCAGCGGCCCGAGATCGTGGGTGCAGTACTGGATCGGCGGCTGGTCGGCGCGCCAGGTCCAGTCGGCGTCGGCAATGCCCCGCGCTCGGGCCTGCGACGGCCACAAGCGCTCGCCGGCGGGCGTCATCAGCGTGTGTGGCAGGTAGTGCAGGTACTCGGCGTCGGCCGAGCAGATCGCGCCGAAGCGGCCCTCGAGCAGCCACTTGCGCCAGTAGCGCAAGAAGTCCCAGAAGCAGGCGTTCTCGGCAAGCATGTAGCGCCGGCCGGAACGCTCGACCGCCGCGAGGACATGCACGACCTCCTCGCGCGTGAACGCTCCGGGGACCTCCGAGAAAACGTGGCAGCCCGCCTCCAGAGCCATGACGGCGTGGCGGGCCTGCAGACGCCCGTTGGTGGCGACGATGACCGCATCGAGGTCCATCCGCGCGAGCATCTCCTCGTACTCGGCGAAGACCTCAATGGGCACGTCGCCGGCGATCTCGCGGGCCCTCGCACGCCGCTCGGGTATCCGGTCGGCGCACGCGACCACGCGCGCGCCGGGGGTGCGCAGCAGCCGGGTCATGTGGCCGCTCCCACGCCCCATGCCGACAATACCGATGCGGACCTCGTCCACGACCACGCACTCCCCACGGACAGCCGGCGGCCCGTCGCGGCCGGCCCCAGCTACTATCGAACAAATGTTTCACGTGAAACAATGGCCCACGGTGACGCCCGACAACCTGCAACCACGAGCGACGGCGCATCTGAAGATGCGCCCTCCGAACGACGAACGCCCTGGCGGCACACGGCGGCGACGAACCGCCGGGCGCCACAGGAGCACCGCCCCTCCTGACGACACGCACACACGCGTCCCCGGGCTGTCCGGAGGGCGGCTCTTCGGAGCCGCCGCCGTTGTCCCTAGCGCCCCGCTCCCATCCGTGGGCGCTCGGCGGCGTCCTCGCCCTCCCAGACCCGCCACATCGCCACCTGCACCCAGTCTGTCATCTGGCGGCCGGCGTCGGCGATCAGCCGCCGCGACAGGATCGGCTTGGCGCCGTAGCCGCCGCGCATCGCCTGGTCGGTGGTGGGGATGTAGCCCAGCGCGTCGTTCGCCAGCTCGATCACGAAGGTCCACGGCGTCGGCGACCAGTGCTTGATCTCCAGCCCCCACTTCGTGAACACCTCGCCGGGGAGGCCGACGAAGATCAGTTCGCCGAAGCGCATCACCTGCACCGGAACGTCGGCGATCTGCCCGTCCCTGTCCCAACGCTCCATCGAGGTGAGCGTGGCCTTCTCGAAGTACTCCAGATCATCGCCGCGCGCGCGCAGGGCCTCCATCTCGGCCATGATGCTGTCATCGCGCGTGTAGTAGGGGATCTGCAGCTCCTCAAGCTCCGCCCCGCAGCCCTCGAAACTCTCCATCGGCTCGGCCTTCTCGATGGCGTTGACCGCCAGTCCCGCGAAGGCCCGGCCCATCTGGATGGCCTTCATCTCGCCCTCGGCGGGCTGACGGGTCTCGTGCCACAGGCGATGGTTGATGTCGCCGCAGCAGCCGTTAATGAACACCGTGATGGCCTGCTCCCCGTAGATCCCGGCGATGGCCTCGTCCATGATCCCGGGCCAGTCGGCCGAGACGAAATCGGCGGTGTCGCCGCCGATCACATCCACATGCATGCCGTAGTTGACCAGCACCGCGCGCACCGTGCCGTCGTGCTCGCGGATGCCCAACGCCAGCAACTCGGGATCGACCGGCCCTGCGTGGCCGATTACCCCCTGGCTCGAGAAGATCTCGTCGCCATCGCGCGTGCGCCCGAGGCGGTTGCTGGCGAGGTAGCACTCCTCCTGCCGGCCGGGGAAGAGCAGCGCATCGAACATGTCATTCGCGGCCGCCTCGGCGGTCTCAGCCAGCATCGCCGGCAGCGAGGCCATCCATTCCGCGTTCCCCGGCCAGCGGTAGTGCGACCCCACCGACGGGCCGGTGTGCGTGTGCGTGGCGCTGATAATGATGCACTCGGGCGCGATGCCGGTGCGCTCGGCGATCAGCGCGCGCGCCTCATCGCCCCACGTGCGAGCGACGAAGATCAGGTCCACGGTCACGATGCAGATGCGGCAGTCGCCGTGCTCAAGCACCAGGGCACGGCAGTGCAGATCGTCGCGCACCCATCTGCCGATGCGTTCATGATAGTAGCCCGCGAGCGGGACGTCGCCGTCGGGCGTGATGACGCGCTTCGCGACTCCGGCGCGGATTTCGGGCAGACCGTCGGTGTTGTAGGGCGACTCCTGCATGGAGATGCCTCCCTGTGGTCATCGGTCATTAGTCATCAGTCACCAGTCGTCGGTCGCGAGCTTGCGCCAACAGCGACCGGTGTCGTTCGGTCGTTGCCTGCAACTGACGACCGGTGACTTGTGAGCGCCTCTACCTTCCTTCGCCCATCCTCGGCCTCTCCGCCTCGCGGTCACCCTGCCACAACTCCCACATCGCCACCTGCACCGCGTCGGTCATCTTGCGGCCGCCGTCGGCCTCGAGGCGCCGTGACAGGATGGGCTTGGCGCCGTACGCCCCGCGCAGCGCCTGGTCGCTGGTGGGGATGTAGCCGAACCAGTCGTTGGCCAGCTCCGCGACCATGGTCCACGTCGCCGGCGACCAGTGCTTGATCTCCAGACCCCAGCTCACGAACACCTCGCTGGGGATGCCCACGATCAGCAACTCACCGACGCGCAGCACCTGCACCGGCACCTGCGCGATCTGCCCGTCAAGCTCCCACTCGTCGAACTGCTTGATCACGTAGCGGTCCGCGTCGCTCAGGTCGTCGCGGGCGCGCATCGCCTCAACCTCGGCGCGCATCTGCTCATCGCGCGTGTAGTACGGGATCGGCACATACCGGAAGATTGCACCCATCTCGGCGCTCTCCAGCGGCTCGGCAGTCTCGGTGGCCTCGATCGCCAGCCCGGCCATGGCGTTGCCCATCTGCGTGGCCTTGGCGATGCCCTTGCCGATCCAGCGACTGGGCCGCCAGTGGTGGTGATTGATGTCGCCGCAGGTGCCCTGCAGGAACACGGTCACGCAATCGTCGCCGTAGAAACGCGCGATGCCCGCCGCCAGCCTCCCGGGCCATCCCGCCGACAGCGCGGTGCCGCCCACGGTGTCCGCGTGCATCGCGTAGTTGACCACCATCGCGCGCACGCGCCCGTCCAGATCGCGTACGCCCAGCGCCACCACCTCCGGGTCGATCGGCCCCGCCGGGCCCAGGGTGCCCTCCTTGCCGAACACCTCGGTACCATCGCGCCTGCGCCCGAGCCGGTTGCTGCCGATGGCGTCCTCGTACTGGCGTCCGGGCATCAGGATCGCATCGAACATCTCCGCCGCGGCCTCCTCGACCGCCGCACAGATCAGCTCGGCCACGCCGTCGAGCCACTCGTCATTGGTGGGGATGAGCCGGCCCCTGCGCATCTCCGGGCCCGTATGCGTATGCGTGGCGCAGATGAGCACGTTGCCGCCGGGAATGCCGGTGCGCTCCTCGATGAGCCGCCGCGCCGGGTCGGCGATGCTGGCGGGCATGCAGATCACATCGCACGAGACGATGGCGATGCGCTCGTCGCCGCTCTCAAGGATGAGCGCGTGCGCCCGCAGCGGGTCCTCCACACGGTCGGAGACGCGATCGCGAAAGTAGCCCGCCATCGAGGTCCCGATCGGCGGGGTGATCTCGATCTGCGCGACGCCCGCACGGATGGCGGGCAGGCCCTCGGTGTTCAGTGGCGCGTCAGGCATGATGTTCGCCTCCGCACGAATCCGATGACAACGCCCGCTCGATTCGGCATCGCCAGGCCCTTGCCCTCCTCGGGCGGCAACACCCGCGGCGAGAGACACGCAGGTCTCCCTCCCGGCACGGGCGAACTTCAGGACACGTCACCCAGGCCTCGCTCGCCTGCCCTGAGGCGGGCTTCGAGCGCGCCGGCGTGCACTTCAGGAGGACGAGATGAGACTGACGATGCTGAGTCTCGCGAGCATGCTCGCGGTGGCGACCTGCCTCGCGCAGGAACCGCCCGAGCTGGTACTGCGCAATCCGCACTACTTCGTGATCGTGGGCGACGGACAGACCGCGCCGACGATCACCGTGGAATGTCGGAGCTTCTTCAGCCGAGCCACGGGCATGACCATCCGGGTCACCGACCCCGCCGGCAAGGTGCGCCTGACGGCCGGCATGCTGGTGGGTCAGAGCATGACCCGGGAGATCCCGGGCGAGCCGGCCGATCTCTACCTGGTATCCGCTGAGATGGGCAGCAACGGCGTGATCTTCGCATGCGACCGGCCGTGGGCGGTGTACGCAGGCGGCCGCATCGGCGTGGGCTCCAACGGCGCGGTGCCCGAGATGTACGTCTACGTGCCCGAGGAGACCGAGCGCTTCACGCTGCGGGTGTCGGCGGTCTCGCCCAATGAGGGCGGGCGGGTCACACTGCACCGGCCCGACGGCTCTGAGGCACTGGTGATGGACGGCGAGTTCGACACCGAGGAGGCCGCCGAAGTCGAAGTGCCCCCCGACCTGCGCGGTCGGGCGTGGTCCCTCACCTGGGACCAGCCGCAGACGGTGGCAGCCCACCTCGAGGACATCAACGTCTTCATCGATGGCGACCTGACCCCGCTGCTGTGGATCAACCGCGAGTGGGCGGAGCAGTTCGGCGACACGCTGTGGCAGCGACACAAGGCCGCGCTGGCCCAGGAGGCGGGACAATGAGGCAGACACTCACATTCGCGGCGCTCCTGATGTGTGCGGCGGCGTGGTCGGCGCCCGAGAACCTGGTGCCCACGTGGGACTACGTGCCCACGCAGGTCCCGTACACGCACATCCTCGACTACGGCACCGACATCTTCACCGACGACTACCTCGCGTCGCTGGAGGTCGGCCCACCGTACCTGATCACCCACCACCAGCTCACCGTCTCGCATCCCTACTTCGGGCCCATGTGCGACCTCACGCGCATCCGCGCCGGTGAGCCCGAGATGTCGGCCGCGGAGGCCGTCGAAGAGTACCGCCGGCATCGCGAGCAGGTGGCCGAGTATATCCGGCGCGCGCACGACATCGGCGTGCAGGTCGTGACTTCGTACGTGTGCATGATGACCACCGGGGGCGAGCCCGACCGACGCCTGGGCATCTGGCGGTTCTGGGACAACTGGGACGCGTTCCGCGAGTTCAACCTGCCGCCCAGGCCCGAGGACCCGATCAACTGGCAGCAGCGCAGGCCCGACGGCTCGGAGCATCACTTCTACCGCAAGGAGCATGCGGCCTACGCGCCCATGTTCCGCTACTCCAATTGCGTCAACAACCCGAACTGGCAGGCGTACGTGCGGTGGATTATCGAGGAGGCGGCGCGCGCGGGACTCGACGGCGTGTTCGTGGACAACGCCGGCAGCCAGCGCTGCTACTGCGAGTACTGCCGCGCGGGCTTCGACGGGTGGCTACGCGAGCGCTACACTGCCGATGAGATCGAAGACCTCTTCGGCGGAGACACCGGCATGGCCGAGGACCTGTCGGTCGGCGATCTGCGCTGCGCCGAGACCCGGCTCTTCTGGCAGGAGAGCATCCACGATGAACTGGCGCGCATCCGCGACTGGGGCGCGGCCATCCACGGCAGCTTCTTCGTCTATCCCAACGGCCTGCACGGCCGCCCGCACTTCATGGCCACGCGCTTCCGCGACGCCGATCTGGGGATGGACGAGAACTCCTCGGGCGCCTTCGGCGGCAACCCCGGCGTGGCGCGCCGCCACGTAGTCGCGGGCCTGTACATGCAGCACGTGAATACCGACATGCTCACCTACCGTGCCGCCGTGGGCATCGGCGCGCGCTGCCGGGCCTCGAACATGGCCTACGCGGGCTACCCGAAGCGTGACGACCCGAATCTGGGGCCAAACGCAAACGTGGGCGTGCTCGGGCTGGCCGAGGCCGCGGGGCTGGGCGGCGGCGGCAGCGCGCTCATGTACCGCCCCGCCACGCACCCGTGGATGGCCGACGTGCGCGCCATGATGAACGACTTCTTCGCGCGCAACGCCGACCTCTACGCGGGCCGCTACCCCTGGGGGCAGGTGGCGATCTTCGCGCCCGTGCTGCCCGGCTACTTCGGCGACAACAGCACCTGGAGCACCGCGGGCCAGGCGCTGGAGACGCTCTCGGGGCAAGGTCTGCTGGTCGATCTGCTCACCGAGAACACCTTCTCGCCCGAGGCGCTGGCGCGTTACGCGATGGTGGTGGTGCCCGGCGTGCGTATCATGTCCGACACGCAGATGCAGGCGCTCACCGATTACGCCCGCGAGGGGACACTGGTGATCGTCGGTGAGGACGCGGCCGTGAGAGATCGCTTCGGCCGTGAACGGCCGGATGCCGCGCGCCAGGCGCTGCTCGACGCGGCGGACGCGGTGGCGGTCGGCTCACTGAGCGACCTGACGGTCGAGATGCCGACCCCGCTGCGCGCCGACGGCGTGGCGCCGCTGGTGCGCTTCGCGGCGTATGTCGATGACTGGAGCGCACCGACCGACCTGACCGTGCACTGCGTCAACTACGACGTGGACATCGGCACCGCCCGCGAGCGCGTGGGCTCGGTCGAGGACCTGCGCCTGACCATCCCGTTGCCGCCGCACACCACCGCCGCGGGCGCGACGCTCAAGGCGCCCGGAGCCGAGGACCTTGATCTGCCCGTGACCGGCGGCGACGGCGTCGCGGTGGTCACCATCCCGCGGCTGGATGTCTACGCCTTTGTGCACATCCCGCTGGAGCGGTAGCTGACGGCGGTCAGCTACCTGCAACGGCGACGGCAGCGAGCGGTCATGGAGGGGCGGGCCCGATTGTGTTGCCGTCACCACTGCCGTTCGGCCGTTGTCGTCGTGCCCCCGGCGCCCACGCCGGGGGATGGCCCGAAGGGCCATTGCCGTCGCCGCGCCGTCAGGAGGGGCGGGCCCGATTGTGTTGCCGTCACCACTGCCGTTCGGCCGTTGTCGTCGTGCCCCCGGCGCCCACGCCGGGGGATGGCCCGAAGGGCCATTGCCGTCGCCGCGCCGTCAGGAGGGGCGGGCTTCCTTGCCCGCCCGCGTCGTTCGCCGTTGCCGTGCCGTTTGGGGCACGACGAACGGCCGCAGGCTGGAAGCGAGCGCCACGAGGGGGAGAGCGGCGGCCCGCGAGGACGAAGGAGACCGCGACGGAAGCGAAGACGGCCGCACAGAGAGGGGTATCGCCATGAAGCGCCTGAGCATCGTCGTCGCGCTGATCGTGGGTGCCTGCGCCGTCGCCCTCGCGCAGTTCGACCAGCCTGCCACTGGCGAGGGCCCGAAGCTGTGGGAGGAGTGGCAGCCGCCCGCGGTCGAGATGCCCGATCCGAACGCCTTCGACTTGTACGAGCTGGCGTGGGCTCTGCGCCGGGAGCTTGACGAGCAGGCAGGGGACGGCGATAACCGCGGGTTCGGGCGCGCGGACGAGTTGACCGCCGACGAGTTGAGCGCACTGTGCGGCCGGTACGAGCCGGTCTTCCGCCTGCTGGAGGAGGCCATCGCAGGCGAGGCGCAGTTCCCACCGTTCGAAGACCCTGCGCAGCAGATGCCCTGGTTCGCCCAGATCCGCGAAGGCGCGCGCATGTTCACCGCACGCGCCTTGCTGCGCCGCGGCGAAGGCCGTCCGCTGGAGGCCGCCCTCGACGCCATCGCCTGCATGCACCTGGGCGCAGACGCGAGCACGCAGGGCACGCTCATCGCCGGGCTGGTCGCGATCGCCTGCCAGGCCATCGGACAGCGGCAACTTGACGCGGCCATCCCGGAGCTTGACGCAGCCGGGGCCCGCGCGGCCACGAACGCCCTGCGCCGGGCGATGGCCGAGCGCGGTACCTTCGCCGACGCCCTGCGCGGTGAGGAGACCGTCGCACGCCTGCTGAGCAAGCAGTACCTGCCAATGTTCGAGGGCGTAGGCGAGGCCGCAGAGCAGCAGATCGACCCGGAACTGGCGCAGCAGATGCGCGCCCTGGACCCGGCGGCGACGTGGGAGGAGCTGGGCGCGTTCTACGGCGCGTGGATCGAGGAGGCCGCCAAGCCCTGGTACGCCCGCGCCGAGGTCGCCACGCCGGAGAACCCGCTGCTGGCGACCGTCGCGCCACCGTTCGACCTTGCAAGCCTGAAGTACGCGGTCATCGACGCGCGGCTGAACGTGGCGGTGGCGGCGCTGGCGGCGCAGGCCTGGCTGGGCGACCACGGGAGCCTGCCGACGTCGCTTGATGCGCTGGTGCCGGATTACCTGCCGGAGGTACCGCGCGATCCGTTCGCGGATGCGCCGCTGCGCTCGGAGTTCAGCGAGCCGGTCAGCCGCGCGCATCCCGCCGCCGGCCGCGAACCTGAAGGCGCCAGGGTCCTGACAATCTACTCGCTCGGCCCCGATGGTGATGATGACGGTGGCGCGGACATCGGCACTGCCGTGCAAGCCGACAGCGACGGCGACATCGCGTTCGTGCTGACGGCGGAGTGAGGCGCGGCCAGCAAAGGCGGCCCGGTCGGGCGACCGGCCCCTCCGAACGACATCCGTCGCCGTCCGCTGTTGCCTTTGTCGTGCGGAGGGGCGGGCTGGGCAGCCCGTCCGGCCCTTGCCGTCGCGTTGTAGGGCGGGGACCTGTGCCCCGCCTGCCGTCGCCGTCCCGTCGTCTTCGGGACGGGCGCCAAACGACTCGCCCCGTCTGAAGCCCGACCACTCCGGAACGGACAACCACAACGGCGGCGGCTCTGAAGAGCCGCCCTCCGAACGACAGGCTCTCCCGTGCCGCCGACAGGAGTGTCGGCGGCACAGATGGATCGCGTGCGGCACGGCCCGGCGCAGGAACGTCGCTTCCTCGCCGCGAATCCCCCGGTGCAATCCAGCCCCCACCCACACCGCGAGGTGATGGTCGTGAACGTGATCGTGATCGTCTCCGACACCTGCCGCCGCGACCGCATCGGCGCCTACGGCTGCGAGTGGATGAACACGCCTTCGCTCGACTTTCTTGCGTCGCAATCATTCGTCTTCGAGCGCGCCTACTGCGGCTCGTTCCCGACCGTCCCCCATCGCGTTGACTGCCTGACCGGGCGCTTCGGCTTCCCGTTCTACGGCTGGCAGCCCGTGCCCGAGGGCATGTCGTCGCTGCCCGAATCGCTGGAGGACCAGGGCATCGCCACGCAGCTCATCTACGACACACCGGGGATGTTCAGCTCACAGTGCTACCGCGGCTTCCGCGGCGCCAGGTTCCATCAGGGGCAGGCGGCGGCGACGGAGGAGATGATCCGGCTGGTGCTGCCCGTGGAGTTGCCCTGCGACGCGGACCGCATCCGCTCGCCCGAGCGGATACTCGCGCGCATGCGCGACGCCACCTGGTGGGGCGATGAGAGCGACAGTTTCGTGGCGCGCACCTCAACGGCCGCCGCGCGGTGGCTGGAGCAGAACTGCGGCGCCGACGGCTTCCTGCTGTGGGTGGACACCTTCGACCCGCACGAGCCATGGCTGTCGCCGCTGTGGTACGCGCGCATGTACTACCCCGACTACGAGGGCCAGGACTTCATCCAGGCGCCCTACGATTACCTCGACGACCGCTTCACCGACGAGGAGATTCGCTGGATGCACGCGCGCTACTGCGGCGAGCTGACCATGATGGACCGGTGGATCGGCGAGGTCATCGACCGCTTCTTCGACCTGGGCTTCGCCGAAGACACCGCGCTGATCTTCACCTCCGACCACGGCTTCTACCTCGGCGAACACAACCGCGCAGGCAAGCACACCATCGTGGGCGAGCCGTGGCCGTTGTACGACGAGGTGGCGGCGGTGCCGCTGATGGTCTACGTGCCGGGGATACAGCCGGGGCGCTCGGACGCGCTGGTGCAGGCGCCGGACCTGCGCGCGACCATCATGGAGTTGGTCGGCGCCGATGAACCGGCGGACGTACACGGGCGGTCGATCATGCCCGTGCTACGCGGGGAGGCCGACACGCACCGCGAGTTCGCGGTCGCCTCGGGCTACCTCGACGAGACGCGCGACCCGCTGGTGACGCGCATCGCGGTGAACTCCGCGGACGGCTGGTCGCTGCACTTCCACCCTGCCTATGAGCCCGAACTCTACTACCTGCCCGAGGATCCCGGCCAGCGCAGCAACATCATTGCGGACAACCGCGACCAGGCCGCGCGTCTGCACGCGGGCTTCCTGGAGTTCCTGCGCGAGGTCAGGGCCCCGCAGGCCACGATCGAGCGTTTGGGCTCATTCGAGCGCCGTGAGGGCCCTCAGGGCTGAGCGTCGTCGCTCGGCGCCGGGCCGTAGAACTGCGCGTCCGCCTCTTCGACCGCCGCGGCGGCGACCGCGGCGGCGGCCTCAGGGTCGATCACCCGCGGAGTCACGAAGAACACCAGCTCCGAGTCGGTCGTGCGGGTACGCGAGCTGGTGAACAGCCCACCGATGATGGGAATGTCGCTCAGGATCGGGATGCGGCGCCGCACCGTCTCGCTCTGACGCTGGGTGAGCCCCCCGATGACGATGGTCTCGCCGTCGCGCGCGCGGATATTGGCCTCGGCGCGTCGAGTGCTCAGGCGCGGGATGCCGGTCTCCGGATCGATGTCCACGATGTTGCTGACCTCGCAGGTGACGGCGCTGGTGATCTCACCGTTGCCGCCGGTCCAGGGTACGATGGTCAATGACACGCCCACGCGCACGGTCTCGATGCGCTCCCGTTCGGTGCCCGAACGGATGTAGGTCATGCGAATGAAGCGGTCGCGGCCGATGAAGATGTTGGCGCGCTCACCGTTCATGGCGGCCATCCGCGGCTGCGCGTAGATGCGCGCCCGGCCGGAGCTGAGCAGGGCGCGCACCCGCCCCGACAGCGTCTCAGTTTCGACCACGCCCCCGGAGACCCCGTAGCTGTCGCCCTCGGCATAGCGGACATCGCCGCTCAACGAGCTGCCGGTGGTCTCCCAGTCGTCACCGTAATAGGCCCAGTCGAGGAAGCTCTCGGACGAGCCGTCGCGGGTGATCTCGATCGCGAGCACCTCCACCATGATCAGCGGCGGCGCGATGTCGATGGCGCGCAGATCGCGGCCGATCTTCTCCAGCATCTGCCGTGGCGCGGTGACTACGATGGAGTTCTGCTGCGGATTGCGCCGCAGATACTCAATCAGGAAGGGCGGCAGCAGGCTGGCAGCGTCATCGACCTTGAGGTAGGTGAGCGGGTATGACTCGGTCGCCGAACGGCCGTAGGTGGGCAGATCGGTGGGGATGCCCTCGCTGAGCATCTTCACGTCGCCCACAGTCGAGAGGGCCAGCCCGTAGCCGCTGGCGATGCCCTGCAGCACCTGGTCGGCGGTCAACCCGGTCACATTCATGCTGACCTCACGCTTCACCCGGTCATCAACCGCGACGTTGATGCCCGCGGCGCGCGCGATCTCGGCCACCACCCGGTGCAGGTCGGCCTTGAGCGCACGCACGGTCAGCAGGCCGTCGGCATACTCCACCTCGATGGTGGTCTCGGCCTCCTCCTCGGCGCCTTCGGTCGTGGTCTCAGTGCCCCCGTTGTCCCCGTTGCCACGCCCCCGGGGCACCGTGCGCTCGGTGCGAATGTTGATGACCAGCTTCTGCGGATCGCTCTGCTCGGGGATACTGAACGCCGACGCGTCCACCAGGACGATGCGCATGTTCAGGCCGATGCCGTTGGGGGCGTCGGGGGCCGTGGTGAAGCTGATGTAACTGATGGGGTAGGTGTCCTCCGGCCGGATCAGGTCGTCGCTGAGCGCCGAGCGGGCGTTCTCGAGGTCGATCCTGATCTCGGTGACCTTCCGCCAGTCGTCGGTGCGCACCCGGTACTGCAGCATGCCGTCGGCCTCGACGGTGATGGTGGCACCGTTACTCAGGCCCGCGGTCTTTACGCTGGTGATCGAGCAGTACGCGTCCTGCCCGCCGGCCGGGGCGACTGCGATAAGGATGATTGCCGTCGCAGCGAGGACAAAGTGCACCGCGTGTCGGTGTAAAGTCATCAGCTCTGATCCTCCGGATCCGCTCCATGCGGGCGAGAACGTGCGTACTCCGCAGAGACGAGGAAGACGATCTCGGTCCTCTGCTCGTCGCGCAGCCGCGATTGCGTAAGGTCGCGCAGCAGCCAGGCCTCACGGAAGGGACGGGGGCCGCTGCGCCGATCATCCACGCCGCCCTGCACCATCCCTCCGCCCACCACGGCGGTGCCGCCGTCAGCGAGGACGAGGGTCGTCTGCGCTTCGCGTGTGTCTACGATCGGCGCCTCAGAGGCTACCCCCCGGAAGGTGCTTACGCTCAGCCTGAAGTGCACCTCGATCATGCCCGCGCCCATGGGCCGGGGCCTGATGTTGAGGTTCACTCCCGCCTGTGCCGAGCGCAACTGCGCCTCCTCGCCCCACGAGAGATACTGGTAGTACTGACGCTGGCCTACGAACAGGTCCGCGCGCTGCCCCGGGCGCACCACCAGCGACGGACGGGCGCGCAGGCGCAGCCCCCGCGCGGTGTCCAGCGCGCGGATGTCGGCCACGTACTCATCGAACCGCTCGGTCCCGTTCTCAATGCGGATCGTGCCCGCCGAGCCATCGATCGCCACCCGCGTGTCGTCGCCGGCCACCAGCCGCCACAGGCGCCGAGCGGTCTCAGCGTCGCTGATCTCGATCACCGCAGTGCGTACGCGCACAAGCTGCGAAGGCCGGTCGATGGCCCGCAGGTCCTCGCCGATGCGGTCCAGAAGCTGGGCGGGCCCGTAGGCGATGATGCTGTCGCCGCTCGCCGAGGCCTTCAGGTAGCGCAGCAGGAAGTTGGGCAGCAGGTTGATGGCATCGCGGGCCTCGATGTACCGCAGCGGATAGACCCGCGTGCCGCCCGCCGAATAGGGCGCCAGGCTGGTGGGCAGCCCGTCGCTGACCAGCCAGGCGCCGTTGACGCGCGATACGGTCAGGCCGTAGCCCGCCGCCACCGACCTCACGAAGCGCTCCAGCGGCACGTCCGTCATGTGCACCGTTGCCAGCCGCTTGACGCGGTCATCGACGAAGACCGTCGCGCCCGCAGCCGCCGCCACCTCCGCCGCCAGCTCCTCCAGCGGCACGTTGACACAATCGACCGTCAACAGCCCGTTCTCGACACGCACCGACAACTCGGGTGTCAGGCTCTGCTCACGCCGTGGCCGGACGGGTGCAATGACTTCCTCGTGGCGGTCGCTCCACACCAGGATCTGCAGCTCGCGCCCCGATTGTGATTTGCGCACGTCGAAGGCGGTCGTGCCCCAGTTGACCCACCAGTCGAAGTCATCCCAGTTGTCCACCGCCAGCGCGTGCACGATGGCCGGTTCGTAGAGGACCAGGAGCAGGTCCAGACCCACGCCCTCGCGCGAGTCCGGCGGCGTGATCATCTGCAGGTGGCTCACCGGGTAGGTGCCGATGTCCACGAAGGTGCCCACCAGCGAGCGGGCGTTGCTGATCTGGATGGGAATCTCGCGCCTGCCCACGCGATCCCAGTTGCCGTCCGCATCCTGCGCGACGAAGTCCCAGATGTTCACCTCGACGTGTAACAGGCCGTCCGCCTTGAGCGTGATCTCGACGGCGTTGCTGAGCTGCTTGATCTTGACCTCCGTGATGTTGCAGGCCACGCGCGTCTGCGCGAGCCCCGGGCGTGGCAACCCCAACGCGGCCAGCATGGCGACCGCGAGGCCGGCGATGCAGCGCCGGGTGCCGCTACCCACCGGCGGCCTCCCCCACCGCCGCGGGCTCCCCGAGCGGAAGAGCGTCCTCACCCGGGGCGACCTCGCCCTCGGGCAGGAAGCGCCGGCGGATGGCCTCCTCTTCGTCGGGAGGCAGATGCCCGGTCTGCGAGAGCAGCCGCGCGGTAACGAAGATGACCAGATCGACGGTGGTGTTCTCGATGCTGTGCGAGGTGAAGAGCGGGCCGATGAGCGGGATGTCGGACAGGATCGGGATGCGTGAGCGTACCTCTCGACTCTCGTCCTGCCGCAGCCCGCCGATGATGAGCGTTTGCCCATCGCGCACACGCACCGTAGTCTGCGCCGAACGCGTGGTCTTCTCGGGCAGGCCGGTGATCTCCGAAGCGGCGCCCAGGGTCGAGATCTCCTCCTCGATGCGCAGGATGATCTCGCCGTTGCCGCCGGTGAGCGGACGCATATCCAGGCTCACGCCGGCGTCGATGGAGTTGCGCGTGCCGCGCCCGGGGATCGACACCGGAATCTGCAGGTACTGCTGAGTGCCGATGAAGATCTCGGCGCTGGAGCCGCTGAGGGTGGCGATGCGCGGGCAGGCGCGCACGCGGGCCTTTCGCGCCTCAACCAGCGCGTCGAGCCAGGCGTAGAAATCAGTGGACAGCCGCGCGATGGCGGTGAAGTTCAGGTCGCCGGTGAGAGAATCCACCATCAGCCCGAGCTTGTGATTTGACCAGCCGATTCGGGTGGAGAAGGTGTCGGTGTCTATGTCGGTAAACTCAACGACCAACACGTCGAGCATGATCTGCGCCGGCGGTTGGTCGAACTGCTCAATGTCCTCCTGGAAGCGCCGCAGCACCGCCTCGGGCGCAGAGAGCACCACGGCGTTCTGCGAGGCGTTCGTCTTCACATACTTGGTGAGGAAGGCGGGCATCAGGTTGCGCGCCTGGGCCGCGGAGACATACTGCGTGGTGTAGCAGCCAATGCTGGAGAGCAGGTAGGATGACGGCGAGTTGGGAATGCCCTCGGACAGGATGAAGATGTCGTCCACCTCGGCGAAGGACAGCCCATAGGTGTCCACGATGATGGCGAGAATCTCGCGCGGCTGCTTGTCCACCAGGTTCAGGGTGATCTTCCGGTCCACGGTGTCATCGACGATGATGGCCAGACCGGTCTCCCGCGCCAGCTCGCTCAGCAGCGTGTGCGCATCGGCGTTGACCGCGAACAACGAGACACCGGCATCGGTCACCGTGATCGAAATCGATGAGGTGTCGGCGACCTCGTCGGCGGCGCCGGCCGCAGGTGCGCACATCGCCGCCAGGCCCAGCGCTATGCCGACCCGCGTCAGCAGGGGTACCAGCGGCGCGATGCCGCCCACAGGCGTTCTCAGGGGGGTGCTCATCAGGCCTCAGCTCCGGAGTGACCGACGTCTCGGTCGGGCCACGGCTTCGTGCTCTTCCCGCGCGCGGGCCCGGGTCCGCCGCGCCGGCAAGCGAACACCATGTGCGCGCTCGGTCCCACGAGCCGACCGCATCACGCAGCTTCACTACGCCCGCGGCGGGGGGGGCCGGTCACGCGGTTTCACCTTGACGGGCGGTTGTTCCGCGCCGTCTCAGCCACCTCCTTCCATTCAACACAGAGGACGGAAAAAGGTTGCAGTCGAAACTGATTGTGTGAGTTTACGGCTCTGTGGAGGCGATCGGCATGCGAGCAATGATCGTTGTGATGAGCGCACTTGTGGCCCTGACGGTGGCCGACACGGCTGAGGCGAGTGCCACGGCCGTCAAGCGCGTCCTGAGCACCGAGGATGCGCAGAGTGTCAACCTGTTGGGCAATCCCAGCCTTGAGCTGGTCGAGGGCGAGCTGGCCGCCGAGACCGGCGTCTGGGATGAGGGCTACGTGATCGACGACACCGTAGCGCGCACCGGTGAGCGGTCGGCACGTATCAGCACCAATAATCCTGAGCGGGAGTTCGGTGTGCTGTTCAGCGTCGATCTCAACCAGACACAGCCGACGCCGGTGGTCGCCAGCGCCTGGAGTCGCGCGCAGGACGTGAGCGGGACACCGGCCGGCGGCTACTCGCTGTGGATCGACATCGAGTTCGTGGACGGCTCCAACCTGTGGGGGCAGAACGCGCCCTTTGAGTGCGGCAGCCACGACTGGCAGCAGCGCACCATGTCCATCGTGCCCAGCAAGCCCATCCGCACCATCCTCATCTACGGGCTGTTCCGCGGCAAGACCGGCACCGTCTGGTTCGACGACTTCGCGCTGACCCAGGTCGAATTGGCCGAGGGCGCGACCGTCTTCAACGGCGTCCCGGTGCTCGTCGAGCATCCGACGCTCGAGCCGGCCGACGTCATCACGCTGGCGACCGAAGACGGCCTGGAGCTGCGCATAGATGCCGCCACGGGGGCCGTCATCGGCCCTGACGGCGCGGTCGGCGGCTTCTTCTGGCGCGACGTGCAGGCCGGCTCGAACTTCCGCCAGCCACGCGGGGCGGTCGAGCGCGATGGCGAAGACGTGGTGTTGCGCGCGCGCGACGACGAGCTGCAACTGGAGCTGGAGGGGCGCCTTGCGGCGCGCGGCGATCACATCGAGGTCAACGGTCTGGTGCGCGACCTCACCGGCGAGGACCGCGCACTCAGCATCTACTTCGCGCTGCCTCGGGATGCGGTCGGCGGCACCTGGCATGACGACCAGCGCTTCACGCGCGCCATCGAGCCCGACACGACCTATGAGAACGTGGCCCGCACCGGCGCCGGGCCGCGCGCCGTGTCGGCCGCGTACCCGCTGGCATGCATCACCACGGCCGACGCGGGCCTGGCCATCGCCACGCCCATGGACCGGCCGCGTATCATCGACCTGGCCTACGACGCCGGGAGCCGTCAGCTCTACGCGGCGGTCCACCTGGGGCTGTCGGCCGAGACCGCGCGCTTCCCCTCGCACGCCGACTTCACACTAACGCTCTACACCGTGGACCCGCAGTGGGGGTTCCGCGACGCCCTGGCGCGCTACTACGCGCTCTACCCGCAGTGCTTCACCAAGCGCAATCGTCGCGAGGGCATCTGGATGCCCTTCACCGACGTGAGCACCGTGCAGGGCTGGGAGGACTTCGGCTTCGCCTTCCACGAAGGCAACAACAATGTGGCCTTTGATGATGAGGCGGACATCGCGAGCTTCGTCTACTGCGAGCCGGTGAGCAACTGGATGCGCATGCCGCCCGAGATGCCGCGCACCCGCGAGGCCGCCATGGCCATGATGCTCGAGCAGGCGGCCCAGGGCAATCTGGACGCGCTCGCCACCGTCAGCTCGGCGGTCTACGACGCGCGCGGCGAGGTGGTGCTCAGTTGCATCAACGCACCGTGGTGCGACGGGGCCATGTTCACCAACAATCCCTCGCCGCACCTGCTCGACGACCGGCCCGATGCGGTCGTACAGGGGCGGCTGGTCGCCGAGCGTGCCTGGCGGGCCTTCGACCGGGCCGGGCAGTTGGGCAACTGGAACGGCTACGACCTCGGCTTCACCTTCGTGCCCGATGCGGGCCGCGGCGGCTCGGGCGCGATCCGCTGCACCGCGGACGAACCCGGCCAGCGCCACGGAGCCACGCAGACGGTGATCGTCGCCCAGGAGCAGGCCCGCAACCTCATCATCAGCGGCTGGAGCCGCGCCGAAGGCCTGGAGGTGGGCGACGACGGTGACTGGTGCCTCTACGTGGACATCACCTATGACAATGGCGATAACCTGTGGGGGCAGAAGGCCATCTTCGCGCCGGACGTCGAAGGCTGGCAGCAACAGGAGACGGTCATCGAGGTCACCCGCCCGGTCAGGAGCGCGGCCGTCTACGCCCTGCTGCGCGGCGATCTCACCGGGACCGTCTACTTCGACGACCTGTTCCTGGGCGAGGAGGGCAGCGAGACCAACCTGCTGCGCAACCCCGGCTTCGACCCGACCGCGCCGGGAGAGCTGGATGGGATCTACATCGACTCCTCGGAGATGGCCGCCACCGTCCCGAACTTCCGCCGCGAACACTGGCGCTACAGCACGATACCGCTGACCTTCACGCGCGACGGCAGTGTCTGTCAGCTCGAGATCTTCAACTCCGTCGAGTTCGCGCGCAGCCTCGCTGAGCCGCTGCATGAGCGCGGCCAGCTTCTGTTCGCCAACAGCACGCCCAACCGCTTCCCGTGGCTGGCCGCGTGGCTGGATGTGATGGGCACTGAGACCAACTGGGGGGCGGGTGGCCGCTACACGCCGAATTCGCCCGCGGTGATGAACTATCGGCGCGCGCTGTGCTACCAGCGCCCCTACCTGCTCCTGCTCAATACCGTCTACGAGGATTTCCTCCCCGAGTGGGTGGAACTCTACTTCAAGCGTTCGGTGGCCTGGGGCATCTTCCCGAGCTTCTTCAGCCACAACGCCTCGGATGACCCCTACTGGCAGCGACCGGAGCTGTACAACCGCGATCGGCCACTGTTCCAACGCTACATCCCGGTGTGCGCCGCGCTCAGCCGTGCGGGCTGGGAGCCACTCACCTACGCGCGCAGCGCCGATCCGGCGGTCTACGTCGAGCGTTTCGGGGGGAGTCCGGCCGCAGGCGGCGAAGTGTACTTCACGGTATTCAACGACAGCCACGAGCAGCGGACCACAACCGTGACGGTTGACGCAGCGGCCCTGGGGCTGGCGCAGGTGCGTGTGACCGAGGTGCTGCCGGAGGCGGGGGCGGCGGTGCCGACCGCACCGGATGGCTCCTTCGAGGTGACGCTCGCACCCGAAGATCTCCTGGTCGTGCGCGTCACAGATGGCGCGTAGGGCGGCACAGGACGCGATTCCAGTCGAATAAGTGCTTGCATTTCACAGGTATTCTGATGTAAAGTTATCCAGACTGAAGCGCACCAAACGAGGCATGGAGGTAGATAGAATGGCTGCCATGGCACTGGTCATCACGGAGAAGGGGTACGGCAAGCTGGTCGCACCCGACGAGTTCAGGGAGCAGAAGCGGGGCGGCGGCGGTGTCACCGGCTTCAAGGTCACCGAGGACAGCGGCGCGGTTGCCTGCGTGCTGCGCGTGGAGACGGGGCGGGGCGAGCGCGTGCTCATCTACACGGCCAACGGCCGCGCGATCCTTACCCCTGTGGACGACATCTCCCAGCGCAGTCGCTCGGCGGGCGGCGTCAAGCTCATCAACCTGGCGGAGGGCGACAAGGTGGTCGGCGCGGCGTTCTAGCGCCTGACGAAGACCGGGACTGAGGACCGGCAGCCTGACATGGGCTGCCGGTCTTCGCATGTGCCGACCGCTGCCGGCGCTACTGCGTTACGCCGCTCCCGGGGGGCACGTCCATGGCGCCGCGGAAGCCCACGAAGTCGGCGCAGGTGCGATCGAGTCCGGGGGGCAGCACCGGGAAGCGGAAGGTAGTCAGCGAGCGCGTGGTGTCGGACAGCCAGGCCCCGCCGCGCAGCACGTGCGCATCGCCGCTGTCGGGTCCGGTGGGGTTGTGCACGGGGCTCTCGGCGTAGTACTCCTCGTCGTACCAGTCGGCACACCACTCCAGCACATTGCCGGTCATGTCACACAGGCCGAAGTCGTTGGAGGGGAAGCTGCACACGGGCATGGGGCCATCGGCGCGGCGCGCGACGTTGCCCCGCTGCGGGTCGAACTCATCGCCCCATGAGTAGCGGTGGCCCTGCGGGCCGCGCGCGGCCCACTCCCACTGCGCCTCGCTGGGCAGGCGCTTGCCTGCCCATTGCACGTAGGCCGCCGCCGCGTACCAGCTCACATTCACCACCGGGTACTCAGCCAGCTCCGGCGGGTACGTGTCCCCCTCCCAGTGCGCCAGGTAGTTACGGTCGGCCAAGCGCGGGGCAATCCGATCAGGCGCCCACTCGGGGTTGGCGTCCACGAAGAGCTTGAACTGGCGGTTGGTCACCTCGTGGCGATCCAGGTAGAAGGCGTCCACGCGTACGCCGTGCGCGGGGGTCTCGTTGAAGCGCTCCCCGCTGCCCATGGTGAACTCGCCCGCGGGGATCAGCACCATCTCACTACCGTCGGCCTCACAGACGAGGGTCCGGAGCTGCTCCTGACACTGTGCCGCACTCGCTGCGACCAGCGCGGCGCATGTGCTCAGCAGGGCGAGTCGCCCCAGCATCGACACCACCTCCCATGCGGCGCGTCGCCCGAGAGGTGGGCACGGGCGGCCGGGAGCCGGCCGTGCCCACCTGTGATCGTGCGTATCTGTCGCGCGACTGGTGCTCGCGCGAGCCACTGCCGGCGCCTGCCTGCACACTTGTGCGTGCTCTCAGCGCCTGCCAACGGCGTGTGCGCGCGAGCGGGTCGGCGCTACGTCTCGGACTGTCGTGATGGTTGCGCACAGCCGATTCGTACGACCGGCGCCCTCACCGGTTGCGCCGTTCTCGGTGGAACGCGCGCGAGTCGCTGCTAATCACTCTCGCCGCGCGGGGCCTGCAGGTCCTCACTGCCCCTCTGCAGGGTGCGCAGAGCCTCCTCCGACAGCGGCGCGGGCCCGACCAGCTCGGGCGGCTCATTGAGCAGCGCGGTCTGACCGAAGTAGCTGTACTGCACTTCGCCAGCCTGCACTTTGGCCGAAAAGCCAATCACCGGCTGGAGGTACTGACCGCCGTTGTCGTAGTAGAACAGGCCGATCTGATCCACCACCACCCGCTCGCTCAGGGGCAGTTCGTCGGTGAGGAAGCGGCGGATATCAGCCAGGATCTGCTCGTCCGAGCGCAGGTCCCGGGCACTCACCACCAGCGACCGGCCCAGCTCACGCCAGTTGAAGGCCGCGCCCACCACCTCACCGCCATCGCCGATCTGCACGATCATCTTCGATGCGGCGCCGACCACCTCGACGTCATCGACCACGCGGCCGAAGTAGATGCTGTACATCTGCAGCATCGGCTGCCCCTGTTCGCCGGTCTCGGGGTTGAACCACGAGGAGCGGATATGCCCGATATGCGTGAGCACGCGCTGCTTGGGGTCGCCCGGGCCCAGACCGTTCTCATCGAGGAAGTTGCGCGCGATCCTCGCGGCGGCGTTGGGGCCGGGCAGTTCGCCGGGCCGCTCATCGATCTGATCGGCCATGCCCCGGCTCATCGACATCAGGCCGCTGCGCGTGTCCAGCATCAGGAAGTTCGAGCGGTCGTCCGCCTGCGCGAGCATGCCACCGACCACTGTCGTTTCTCCACGCAGCTCACCGTTAAACAGCCGCCGGGCGAGCGGGCCGAACGAGCCGCGGTTGAAGCGCGGCGCCTCCAGTCGATACACGCGCAGCATGGTGGCGCGCTCGAAGATCTCCGGATCAAGCTTGGCCTCGAACCGGACCTCCGGGCCGCGGGGCAGGCGGCCGAGCACCTCGGGCGGAAGCACGATGCGTGGGCGGGTGGGCACCTGGATGCGCGGTTGGGTGAGGACCGGCCCCTCTCTCTCGACCTGGGCCTGCGCCACCAACGGAAGGACCGCCAACGTCAGCACTGCGAGAAACACAGCCGCGACTGTCATCGCGAGTCTTGTGTTCATTGCGAGTTCTCCTCTCCTGTCCTGTGATGCTCCGGGCACGTGCAACGCGCCGGAAGCGGCTAGTCCTCCCATACACTGTAGAGCAGGTCGGCGGCGACCGGGTCGGACGAGTACGAGCCGAGACGGTCGTATATGCTCTTCTGCGCCATGATAGCGCTGGCCCAGCCGGGGTAGGCCACGCCCGGCTCAGGCTGCCAGGGGCCGCGCTGAGGGAAGACGCGCTCCATCTGCACCGCCCAGAACCAGGCCTCCCAGACGATTTCATTGCCCTGAGTGCGCATGGCGAACCAGCTTGGGATGAGGTTGTCGGAGTAGCTGAGCGTGCGGAAGCCCATGGCCTGGTGCATGCCTCCGAAGATCCCGCCCGGCCCGTTGTTGCGCCAACCGTTCCAGTCGAATGAGCCGTCGGGGAAGGCGGTGATGGTCGAGCAGCTCTCCACGATGAGGAACTCGAGGTCACCGTTGTTGGGCAGGTCGCCGTAGGCGGGGCAATTGCGCAGGTCCACGTCACCGACGCCATCGTGGCTCGCCATCACCCACGGGGCGCCGTGGCAGGCGACGTAGGCCAGGTCCTGACTGTCCACATATGAGGTGTGGGAGCCGTCGAAAAGCCATGGCTCCATCCAGTAGTACTGATCGCGCTTCCACGAGTGCGACCCGATTGACTTGGACGAGTCAAAGTATTTGATGAAGTTCCACACGTTGCGAACGAACCGTGGCTCGGCCTGAGCCACGTACCCACCGATCTGACGGCTCCCCGCTGAGGCCTGCTCCGTCCATGCCCCCAGAAAGACAGCGCCCAGCAGCATCGTGCACGAGATCAGGTAGCGTCTTCGCCACATCCTCACACCACTCCTCAAAGGCTGGTTATGCGTCGTGTCCAGCACATGATACAACACGACAGGCGGTTTTCCTATCGCAGCAGTAAGAATATGATAGTCAGAGAGAGGGACGCGGTTCGTAGTCCATCGGTGGCACTCCCGGACAGAGGGAATCGCGAGGGCCACGAAGAAGGTGCCCTGCGCGTTGCGGACAGCCAACGCGATGTGAAAGGGGCGTCTTGATGGCTTCTGCCGCGGATGAGTTGAGGTGCCCGGCGTGCGGCGAGCGCATCTACGCCAGCGACCAGCAGTGCCTGGCGTGCGGCGCGCGGCTGGACGGAGGTCGGCTGGTCGGCGCCGAGGCGGCCCCCGACCCATCCGCCGCGCAAGGGCGCGCCGAGACCGCCTGGCCTGTCGAAGGTACACCGGCCACCACGCCGTCGCGTGAGCCGCGTGAAGCCGCCGAGGCGGTGCCCTACGCCACCGGGGCCGCGCCCTGGCATCCCGAGCAGGTGGGCGTCGGTCATGGCCTCTTCGACTCGATCTCGCGGGGTTGGACTTTCCTGCGCGAGTCGTTCGCGATGGCCTTCCGTGATAAGGACCTGTTCCTCCCGTCACTGTTCTCGGTGCTGGCCAACCTCGTGCTCCTGGGCGGGCTGGGGCTGGCGCTGTATTTCACGGGCAACCTTGAAGCGCTCTTCGAAGACGAGGGCGAGGGCCTGACGCTGATCGGCTGGGTGGTGCTGCTGGCCGCCAGCTTCGCGGGATACCTCGTCACCTACTTCTTCACGGGCATGACCGTGCACCTGGTGGATGTGCACCTGCGCGGCAGGGACGCACAGCTTGGCAGCGCCTTTGCCGACAGCCTGCGCAACATCGGCGCCATCGCGGCGCTCGCGGTGGTGAGCGTCGTGGTGGCGATCATCGCCGGGATGATCCGCGGGAACCGGCGCGGGGGCCTGCGCCGCATGGCCGCCGACGGCGTCGAGCGCGCCTGGCTGGCGGCCACCTACCTCATCCTCCCGGTGATGATCCTCGAGGACACCTCGTTCCTGCGCTCTGTGGAGCGCGCCACACACCTGCACCGACACAACCTGCTGCAGATCGTCGTCGGCGAGCTGGGGCTGATGATCACCGCGCGCATCATCTCCGGGCTGATGGTGCTGCTCGCCATCGGCCTGGCGGTGGGCGCGTACTTCGGCGCGCCGGCGCTGCTGCCGGTGGCGATCGGCCTGGCCCTGCTGCTGTTCGTGCTGATCGCCGCATTCATGGCGTACGTGCGTACCGCCTTCTACACCTGCCTCTACCTGTGGGCGGTGGCGATGGAGACGGTCGGCGAAAGCGTGCCCGCTCCCGCGCCGCTGCGCCCGGCGCTGCAGGCGGGCTGGTAGACCACAGAGGAGAGTGACCCGAATGAAGGTAGTCGCCCTGCATGGAAGCCCCAACGTCGATGGCCTGACCGCGAGCCTGGCCGAAGCCGCACTGGCCGGCGCCGCCGACGCGGGGGCGGCCACCGAGTTGATCCAGCTCACTGAGCACGACATCGCCCACTGTGGCCAGTGCGGCAACGGCTGGGACAAGTGCCGCGAGGAGGGCTGGTGCGTGATCGAGGACGACTTCGAGCAGGTACGCAGGGCGGTGCTGCACGCCGACGCCTGGGTGCTGGTCACGCCGGTGTACTTCGGGGAGTTCAGCGAGTCGGTCAAGGCCTTCGTGGACCGCCTGCGCCGCTGCAATGTCGGCGCCAAGGGCGAGGGTCTCAACGGCAAGCCGGTCATGGGCGTGGCGGCGGCCGGAGGCTCGGGGCGGGGCACCGCCACCTGTGTGCTCGAGATGGATCGCCTGTTCTCGCACATCGGCGCCGAGATCGCCGATCTGATCACGGTCACGCGTCACAGCGCCGACTACAAGCGCGTGGCGGTGCAGGCCGCCGGCAGGGCGATGGTCGAGGCCATGAGGACGTAGTGCCCCCGGGGAGTGAGCCGTGATGAGGTGCCGATGGCAGTGCGGGCTCGCCGCCGTGGCCGCGACACTCGCGCTCGGCCTGGTCGCCGGGGCGGAGAATCTGGCGCTCGGACGGCCGTACACGCTCGTGCCTGCGCCCAGCTACCGGCTCTGCACCGACGAGGGCGACCTGACTCAGCTCACCGACGGCGCCTTCGTGGGCCCCGAGCAGTTCTGGATCCAGGAGGGCTGCGTCGGCTGGAAGTTGCCGGTCGATGGCGATGCCGACGTGATCATCGACCTGGGCGCGGTGCGGGCCATCGAGTCCATCCGCTTCCGCACCTCCTCCAACCCCAACGCCGATGTCTACCTGCCCTCCGGCATCTTCGCGGTAAGCGACGACGGTGAGAGTTTTCACCTGATCGCGCGCGTTGACACTCAGGAGGACCCGCAACTCTCCCGCCGCTGGGTCGAGGCCACGGGGCTGCGCACACGCGGTCGCTACGTGCTGGTGCGCCTGCGCGCCAACGGGGTCTTCGCCTTCACCGATGAGGTCGAGGTGCTGTCGGGTGAGCATGACCCCGCGACGGTGACGCTCCCTGATCAGACCATCGCGCCGCTCGTCCCCCAAATCGTCCGCACGCCCCTGCAGACGCGGCTGCTGCGTGACCTCGCCGGTCTGCGCGCGGCGCTCGAGCGCACGGACGCCGGCCTGCGCGCCGATCTGAGCCGGCGTATCGACGAGGCGGAGGCAACAGTCGAGGCCCTCGTCGCCACCACCGGCGAAGCGGCCGAGGGCGCTGAGGCGACGGTCACGGCGATCCACGCGGATGTCGTGCGCGCGTTGCGCGGCGACCGTCAGATGGTGGCCTGGGTCGTCGATCCCTACGCGCCGGCATCACCGCGCGATCTGCCGCCCGAGCCGCCCGACCAGGCCGTGCGGGCTGTCCTCGCGCAGAACGCGCACGCCTCGGCGGCTCTCAGCATCGCGAACCTGACCGATGAGGCGATTGAGGTCCCCGTAGCCCTGGAGGGCCTCGGCGGGCTGGTCACGCTGCGGGAGGCGCGCTTCATTGCCACCCGCCAGGGCAACCTGCTGGCCGATGCGCTGCCGCTGCTGGACGATGGCGCCATCACACTGCCACCGCGTGCGGCGCGCCAGGTGTGGCTGGACATCGCGAGCGGCAAGGCGGCCCCCGGAGAGCACGTCGGCGCGGTGACGGTGGGTCACGCGCGCCTGGAAGTCGCCATCACGGTCGCGCCCGTGCGCATCCCCGACGATCTGCCCTACTGCAGCTACTCGTGGCAATACCTCGACACCTGGCCGGCGCTGCAGGGCATTGAGGACGCGGCCATCGCCGACCTGCGCGCGCATCACACCAACGTGAACATCCTGACCAGCAACTCGGTGCCGTGGCCCACGCAGGTTGATGAGCGGGGAAACATGACCGCGCCGTTGGACTTCGAGGCGCACGACCGCATGGTGGAGCTGTGCGCGCCCATCAGCGACCAGGGCATCGCCTTCTTCGCCGGTTTCTCGCACGGCCGCCGCGGCTTCGACCGCTTCGAGCAGTTCAGCGAGCCGTGGCGGCGGCTCTACGCACAGTGGCTCACCGCGTGGGTGGCGCACCTGCAGGAGATCGGAGTGGGCTACGACCGCTTCATCCTCTACCCGCTCGACGAGACCATCGACGAGGTCTACGCGCGGATCGCGACGCTCACACGCGGAGTCGATCCGCAGGTGAAGCTCTTCGCCGACCCGCTGGCGCGCGACTCGGACGAGCGCCTGCGCGCCGTCCTCGACCTCGTGGACATCTGGTGCCCGAATCTGCCGGCCTACGAGCGTCGCCCGTGGCAGCTCCAGATGATGCGCGATACCGGCGCGACGGTCTGGTCGTACACGGTCGGCCGGCGCGAGTCCGACCCATACGCGCACTACCGCCTGCACCACTGGCGGGCGTGGCGTGAGGGCGCCAGCGGCGCGGGCTTCTGGTGCTACGCCCAAGGCGGCGACTGGCGGGACACCGACCTGTGGGATGACTTCAGCGGGCAGAACTCGGACTACGGGGTCATCTACACCCTCACCGGCGCGCCCGAGAACGTCAGCCGCGCCGAGCCGATCATCCCCGGTAAGCGCTGGGAGGCGTGGCGCGAAGGCATCGAGGACTGGGTCTGCCTGTGGATGTTCGAGCAGGCCGGCGCGGATCGCGAGGACGCCGCGCAACGGCGCGAGTGGCTCGCGGCTACCGTCGCCGAGGTCCTCGCAGACCCCACCGACACAAGCCGCGCGGCGCGCGCCCGAGCGGAGGTGCTGGCGCAGTTGGCGGCCATGCCGGCCCCGTGATCAGCACGCTCCGCCCGGCCGTCGCCATCAGCGCGCCGCCGTCACCAGTCGATCCAGGTGCCCAGGCGGTACCACGGTTCGTCGTCCATCAGACCCCCGCTCACGGCCAGATCATCCCCGGCCTGCCAGGTCAGCCCTGCCGCGTAGAGATTGCGATAGCTCTGCACGAACCCGCCGACCCGAGGGTGGACCTTGAACTGCACCTGGCCGAACAGGTCCTCGTTGTGAAAGCCCGTCCCCCACCCCACGTGCACGCGCACGATCGGCTGTTGCAGCGAGGGCCGCGGCGACCTGAGCGCGGTGTAGCTGAGCACGCCGAAGCCGTAGGGGTTGTCGTTGTCGCTGTCGCCCCCGTACTGCGTCCCACCGAGCCAGTCGCTGGCGGTGAGATTGCCCACGCCCACGGTCAGCGACGGGCTGCGGGGCGTCTCGTCGAGGACGCGGTAGTGGGCGTTTACGATGGTGTGATCGGCCGCGTCCCTGATGTTGAGGTTGACCACGTCCAGGTTCAAGCGGTCGGTGACCCCGGTGAAGAGCTTGACGTAGTACATGTCATCGATCCTAGTGTTGCCCTGCGCATCGGCGCGGCGCGGCTGGGTGACCAGGATGAAGTTCAGCTCGGACTGCCCGGCGGGCTGGAAGTTCCCGGTGGGCATGTTGAGCGAGTCCATGGCCCACGCGGGCGCGAGCGCAAGCGCCGCGAGGGCAAGCGTAATGAGCGATCGTGAGCGCATCTGAGGGCCTCCTGACAGGATTGCTCCGGCGCCGTCGGGGCCGAAGCAATGTCCCAACTATTCGAATATGCGCATAGAATATATCAGACCCCCGCAGCCCTGTCCAGTCCGACGTCGCACGACTTCGGGCGCAGTGCCCTCAGGGGGATGGCGCGGACTCGGTGCCGTCGGCGGTCAGCCGCCCGCCCTGCAGGCGCAGGACGCGGTCCACGTGGGGCGTTCGCTCGTCGGACGCGGCCGGGGCAATGTCGAGTTTGCGCCCGTAGAGCATCCACGTCATCGCGGGCAGGTCGTCGATGTGCGCGGGGACGCCGATGACTGCGATGCGCTCCCCCGGACGCGGGTCGGGCAGCACCTGCGGGAGCTGCCGCGCGATCTCCCGCCGGATAGCGCTGTCGCGCAGGCGGCTGCGTGTGAAGAACGCCAGCGGCCCGAGATTCGCCGCGAGCACCAGCGCCGCCAGCGCCACGACGAGCCCGCGACGCCATGGCCAGCGCTGCATTGCGGCGGCGATGGCATATCCGCAGAGCACCGCCAGCCCCGCCGAGGGCAGGTAGAGATAGCGCGGGGCGCGCGCGAACTCGTAGATGAAGAGGCTGGTGGGCAGGAAGCCGAGGAACATCCACGCGACCGCGAAGCGCACCGCCACCGCGCCGCGCGCCAGCAGATAGACGAGGCCCAGCGCGACCAGCCCGATCACCACACGCGACGCCACCACCGCCGTGCCCACGGCCTGCGCGGGGAGCGCGCTCGCCAGCAGCGCGCGGTAGTTGTCGAAGCCCAGGTCGGGGACGATCATCTGCGGCACACATGCCGCCAGGTTCGTGATCACGTGCGACCCGGGCCGGTAGATGCTCTCGCCCGCGGGCACAACCTCGTTGGCCACGCCCACGGTCAGCCGCAGCGCCACGTAGAGCATCAGCCCCGCAGCCAGGCCCGCGATGGCACGGCGTAAGCGACCACGATCGCGGGGCAGGGGCAGCATGACCTCCACGGCGGCGATCAGGGCGAAGACCGCCAGGCCGCTCTCCTTGAACATCGGCGCCAGTGCGGCCAGGACGACGGCGGCCGCGAGCCAACGGCCGCCGCCGGAGCGGCGGCCCACGATCCAGCACCCTACCGCCAGCACGACCGCGAGGGTCGCGGGCACGTGCAGGCCGCCGGCGATCCAGCCGATGGCTTCGTGATGCACCCAGTGCAGCGCGAAGAAGGCGCCCGCCCAGCCCGCCGCGACACGCGAGCCGGTCAACAGCACGCACAGCCAGGTGACCGCAACCGCGACAGCCGCGTGCATGGTGGTGAAGACGATGCGCCACGCGAGCGGATTGTGGCCGCCGACGAGCCCGATGGCGCGGTAGATGACATTGTACGCGGGCGTGAAGCCGCCGTGCCCGTACCACAGCGACCGCTGTCCCGCCTGCCACTCGTCGGTGATGGCCTGCCAGCCGAAGTCGTCGTGGCGCCAGTAGGCTCCGAGCATCGGCGCGAACGCCCCCCACGCGAGCACGAAGACCAGCGCCGCGGTGGCGAGATCGAGACGGGCGTCGGCTGCGCGGGTGGCGGCGCTCATGGCGGCGGGGGACCGTGTGCTACTGGGTCCCGAGCGTTTCCCCTCCCACGCTCAGCCTCGAGCCGTCGGCGACCAGCCACGCCACGGGGGCCTCTCCCTCGAAGATCACCAGCGCGCCTGCGCCCTCGAGCACAATCTCGCCGAACTGCGCCTCGCCGTCGGCGCCGCCCTCGGCGACCAGCAGCACGATCCGCCGGTCAGCGGAGGTCACTTCGAGGCCACATGCATCGGCGAGGGGTAGCTCCGCCCCGCCGCGCGACCCGCTGAGCAGGCGGACGGCAGGCGCATCGCCCGCCCATGAGAGCGCCGTCCCCCACGCCACCTGCGCCCCCTCGGCGCGCGCCACCACGAAGGGATCGCGCGCGGTCGGCGGATTGCTGCGCCCGAGGGCCGTGAACAGCTCCACCGGCGCGCTGGCGTCCTGCGCGGCCTGCACGGTCAGCGTGTCGTCGATGGCCCAGCTCGCGGCCCAGCCCTCGACGCCGCCGGCGGTGCGCACCTGCTCGGCCCACGTCCACGGCCCCTCCCCCGGTGGTCGCGCGGGCTCGGCGAGGGCCAGCGGCGTGGCGAACTCCCCCCGGCTGTGATACGCCCAGTCATACTGATGGGCCTCGTCGGAGAGCGCCAGCGTGAGGTCGAGCAGCATGTCGGGCAGGAGCGCCATCACCCGGCGCAGCACCACGCCCTCGTAGGCGCCGTCGCTCTCGGCCGCGGCCATCGCCAGGTCGCGCCCGAAGGCCGAGAACATGAGCCGTCCCTCGGTCGGCTGCTGGCTGACGCCATCGACCGTGACCGTATTGTGCGACAGCGTCTGCCTGTACCAGCCGCCGTGCGCAGGGTTGCCGTAGGCGATGGAGCCGGGGTCGGTCGCAACCAGCCGCCCCCGGGCGTACATCTCGAAGCCGAGCTTGTCCGGATGTCCGTGACCACCGCCGTGGGGCCCGTAGTCGAGCGCCACGTAGTTGGCCGGGACGCCCGCCACCACACCCTCAGGGCGCTCCTCGGCGTCGGTGCGCAGCACCGCCACGCCGAGCGCCGGGAAGATGGCGGAGGCGAGTTCGGAGCCCGCGGGGGCGATCTCGTCGGCGCCGAACAGCAGCGCCTCCATCGACCGACGGTTGCCGCGCCCGGCCACCAGCGCCAACTCGGGGCGCGGCCAGTGCGCGTAGCCGTTCTCGTAGATGGTCGCCCGCCCCAGCGCGCTGGTACGGCCCGAGTCGTTGAAGGCCGGCAGTTCGCCCGTCGGCCCCATCATCTGCACCGGCGCCAGGAACATGCTCAGGTAGCGGTCCGTGTACAGGTCGATGCCGATGTGCTCGGCGGCCACCGCCAGCGGCTCCAGCGCGCTCATCGTGTAGTAGTGGTAGCCCCACGCGCCCTCGTACCACGCACCGTCGTCGTCCACGCCCTGCAGGAGCTGGTTGCGGAAGCCGAAGGGGCCGTTGATGGCCTGCGCCGCAAGGTCCTCGACGCCCAGCGCGATCCCCACCAGCCCGAAAGCCGAGTTCTCCCAGCACGGGATGTTGTGGATACTGCGCGCGTAGGGACGGATGATCTCGGCGGCCGGCAGGAGCAGTTGGTCGGCGATGGTCTGCCGATCGGCCTCGGTGAGCGTATCCCAGATGCAGTCGAAGCCCTGCACCACCGGGATCAGCCACACCGCCTCCGACAGCGGTTGCGCGGCCACGTGCATCGCGCCCGAGCCCTCCTCGCCGCGGACGTTGTGCAGCGGGTAGCTCAGATACACATCGGCATACGCCAGCAGGATCTCGCGCGCCTGATCCGCGTACGCGGCCTCCCCGGTCAGCGCGTAGGCCAGCCCGAGATCGCGGATGGCCCGCGCCCACCCCGAATGCTGGCCCATGATCGGCACGTCGTCGTACGGCCAGCCGGTGTACGTCGCGCCGCAGGACGGACACCTGTGCTCCGTTGGCGAGATCGTGCGCAGGCGGGCGCCACACTTCTCACAGGTGTACCAGTGATACCACTGGCCGCCGCGGTCGGGCAGCACCACCTCGCGCGCGAGCGCCGCATCGGCCGCCGACTTGATCCGCTCCCACGCCGCCGCCGCCCACTCGTGCTCCTCGATGCGCGCGAGGAGACGCGGGATGTCGGCCCTCGTCACCAGCAGGCAGGGGTGCTCGACCTCCCCCAGCGGGATCGACATCGTCAGTTTCACCTCCGCGCGGTCGTCGTCATCGGTCACGGCTACCACCTCCGCGCGCCACAGTGACAGCGGCTCCCCGTCCGCCGGGACCGCCAGCGTGACGGTCGCGCTGTGCTCGGCCCCGGCCGGCACCTCGATCGGCTCGGGCAGGCTGACCCGCGCACCCTCGCTGGTCTCCCCCGACTCGAACGACACGCTCACCGGCGCCTCGCCGCGGTTGGTTACATTGATCTCGAAGGCGCGTGTCAGCTCATCCCCCGCGTGTGTCGCCTCGCCCACAGGCTCGGCGCTCGCACGCAGCACATCGCGCTCGACACGCACGTCGTCGATCAGGAACACCGGCGCGGCGCCGCGCACGCCCGACGCGCGGAAGATCAGGGTCTGCGCGGTCTCGTTGGGCGTATCCCCCCAGCGCCACATGGGCGGATGCAGGGCGATGTCGGCCTCCGCCCACTCGCCGAGCACCACCTCGTCCCCGGGGAGTCGGTAGGTGGCCTGCAGGCCGTCGGCGAGCGGGTGATCGATGATCTTCACGCCCCACCAGTCGATGCGCTCGGCCTCGATGCGATAGCGAAAGACCAGCCGGTCCCACTCCGTCATCTCTATGCCACGCTCACGGTAGTCGTAGCCCAGGAAGAAGGGCTCCTGCATCCGGGGCTCCCAGCGCAACACATGGTTGCCGTCGATCTCGACGACGGTCGCATCCGGCAGCGCTGGCACCTCGCCCTCGAAGTCCTCGATCACGCGTACCGTGGGCGCGGCGCAGGCAGATGTGCCCAGCACCACGATCACGGCGGCAGAGAGCAGCCATCGAGTCATGCGGGACCTCCGTTGAGTCGATGTCGGCGCTGACCGGTCATTCCCGCGCCCTCGTGAAGTCTCCTGCCTCCTGCAACCGTGACCCTGCCCGTACGCCCCGCGAATTACCGGCGTCCATCGCGACGCCGCCGTCCCACCTGCGAAGTCGAGGTCAGGGAGGTGGCGCGCATCTGCCCTGGGAAAGACCCCGCCGGTGTGCCGATGCGCGACGTGCAACCAGGGAGCCCATGCCGATGCCTCGCGACGATGCCCCCAACATCATCCTGCTCTACGCCGATCAGATGCGCTGGGATGCCATGCGCTGCGCCGGCAACCCGGTGATTCGCACTCCGAACCTCGACCGCCTGGCCGCCGAGGGCGTGATGTTCTCGCACTGCATCTCCACCACGCCCGTGTGCGTGGCGGCGCGCTACTCGCTGCTGACCGGCCGGCGCGTCGGCGAGACCGGGCGCTACGCCAACAACCACGTCGATCCCGAGCCGCTGCTGGACACCATCCCGGCGATGCTCGGCCATGCCGACTATCACTGCTACTCGCTGGGCAAGATGCACTTTCTGCCCAAGCGCCGCCACTACGGCTTCCACCACCGCGAGCAGATGTGCGAGATCCCCATCTGGCCGCAGGACGACGACTATCTCATGTGGCTGCGCGAGCAGGGCTACGGGCACAAGCGCGAGATCCACGGCGTGCGCAACCTGCTCTACTCCCAGCCGCAGACCTCGCCGCTGCCGCAGGAGGTGCACGGGACGTGGTGGATCGGCGACCGCATGGAGCAGTTCTTGCGCACCAACGCCAACCGACGCTTCTTCGCCTGGGTGGGCTTCATCGGCCCGCACCCGCCCTACAACGTGCCTGCTCCGTGGGAGTCGATGTACTCCAATGACGACGTCCCCGACCCGATCGATGTGGACCGGGCCGAGGAGACACTGCCGCTGATGATGCGTATGTTGCGCCACTACTCGGACTACGACAACGCGACCCCTGAGCGCCTGCGCCGCGTGGTGGCGCTCTACTATGCGGCCGTGAGCCTCATCGATCATCAGGTCGGACGGGTCCTCGACACGCTCGACGAGCTGGGCATCGCGGACAACACGCTGCTGGTCTTCACGGGCGATCACGGCGAGATGCTGGGCGACCACATGACCTGCCAGAAGATGAACCCCTACGATGGCTGCAGTCGTGTACCGCTGTTGATGCGCTGGCCCGGGCGTGTGCCCCCGGGCGAGGTATGCGACCACCTGGTCGGCTGCACCGATCTGCTGCCGACCTTCATGGCTGCGGCGGGCTACGACCACCCGATGCTGGGCGAGCTGGAGGGCAGGAGCCTGCTGGAGGCCGACGGCGCGGGCCACGCCGCGCCGCGCGCCGAGTTCGTCAGCGACTACGGCCAGGGCGCGGGCCGCTGGCTGTCGCTGCGCGACCACTCGGTGAAGTACTCGGTCTACTGCGACAACGGATGGGAGGAGCTGTACGACCTCGACGCGGATCCCGGCGAGGAGCATAACCTGCTGCTCGAAGGCGCCGCCGGAGCGCGCGCAACCGCCGATGCCATGCGCGCACGGCTGGTGGAGTGGGAGCGCGAGAACGGCCTGCCCGAGGGCTCGCTGGAGGATGGCGACTTCCGCAACTACGGGGTGCAGGAGCCCGTGCGCCGGCGCAACAACCAGTTCCCCAGGTGGGTTGATAACATCCCCGACGACTGGAAGCGCCAGCTCGAGCCACCCGGGCGGGGTATCGAAGAGGCGCTGGCGCGCGAGGACACCTTCGACATCACCGAGCTTGACCTCGAGTTCTTCCGCGACTGCGGCGGGTCATTCGAGGGCAGCCGCTGGGAGGGGCTGCTGGAGAATCTGTAGGGCTCCGGGGAGTGCGACGCGCCTCACGCGAGTGGCCCGCCGAGGGTCACTCGCGCCAGTTCTCGAGCGGGACCGGGAGGTCGGCGAAGCCCCGGGAGTCGGCGGTGACGATCTTCGCCCCGCGGTTCTGAGCGTAGGCCGCGATCATCAGGTCGGCGTCGTTCGCCGGATGCCCTCTCCGCCGGCGGTCGGCCCACAGGACCGCGCCGAGGTTCCAGTCGCCCCTGTCCACCTCATCCCAGTGCCACTTCTGGCAAAGCCCGAGATATGTGCGCTCGCGCTCCGGGTGGGGCCGGTGAAGGAAGCCCCGTGCGACCTCGAAGTGGACGAACGGGCAGAGATACACCAAGGCCGCCGATTCCATCGCGGCGGCCAGAGCGGCCACCACAGACTCCTGCTGTTCGAGAACGTCGAAGATGACATTGCTGTCCAGAACCAAGGGGAGTCTCACGACGAAGCCTCCTGGCGGAATGTGAACGGATGGCCGTCCACGAACTCGCGGACCTCGCGCCAGTAGGCTTTCTCCTCATCGCTCAGTGGCTCCGACATGTACTCTCGCAGCCACTCGAGCACAGCCCGGTTCTCGGGCGGTAGCCTGGCGTACTCACTCTCCGTGAGTTGCCCTGCACTGCCGGTCTTCGCATCACCCATCACGCCCACGCTCCCTTCGCCCACCATTATACCCGCCCTCAGGCCGGCTGCTCAAGTTCGTTGTCGGGGTCGTGCACGCCTATCCGCGTCTCGTAGCGCACGATCCCGCGCTCATCCACGTCATAGCCGAAGCGCTCGACGTAGACCTCCTTGGGCGCGAACTCATCATCCAGCTCGTCCAGCCAGCCGCGTAGCTCGGCGGCCAACTCCTCCTGCGTCTCCGCGGCCCCCGGCTGGCCCACCAGGTTCGCCATCTGCCACGGGTCCCGTTCATTGTCGTAGAGCAGCCACGGCCCGCCGCGCGTCTCCACGTAGGTGTGCGTCTTCGTGCGCACGCCTCGCCACTCCACGCCCTCGTGCTTGTCACCGTGGAACGGGCACGGGTTGCCGATGAAGGTCGAGGTCGGCTCCATGCCGCCCGTTCCCGCCGCGGCCCCGGACAGATCGTAGCCCTCAACGCTGCCCGGGATCTCCACCCCCATGAGCGACAGCAGGGTCGGCATGACGTCCGGCGCGTTGAGCAGCGTGTCCCGGCGCGCGCCTGCGGGCAGGTGGCCGGGCCACTGCATCACCCACGGCACCATGATCGACTCGTCCCAGGGCTTCTGCTTGCGCTCGTAGCCGTGCGCACCGAGCATGTCGCCGTGGTCGGAGGTGAAAACCACGATGGTGTCCTCGGCGATCCCCTGCTCCTCGAGCGCGTCGAGCATCCGACCCAGGCAGCGATCCAGCGCGGTGATGTGGCAGCGGTAACCGGCGATGTCCTCGCGGAAGCATTCGTCGGTGTTCGGCGGCGTCTCGACATCCTCGGGCCGGTAGATCATGTACTCCTCGGGCATCTGCCAGTAGGGGTTGTGCGGCGGCCCCCACGACACGAACAGGCAGAACGGATGGGCGGCGTGCTCGCGGATGTACTCCACCGCCAGCGCCGTATGATGGTCGGCGTCGTAGCCCTCGATCATGATCGGCTCGGGGGTGTCGCGGTAGTAGAACGAGTTCATGTAGGCGTGCGTACATTCCGCGACCGCCCAGTAGTCGAAGCCCTGACGGCGCTCGCCCGGCGGGGTGAAGCCCCCACGGTAGGCGCCGTCGAGGTGCCATTTCCCGATGTAGCCGGTCTGGTAGCCCTCATCGCGCAGCACTTCCGCGATGGTCAGCTCCTCGACCGGCAGCCGCACGTCGTTCATCACCGTGCGGCAGGTCAGCGGATAGCGGCCGGTCAGCAGCGAGGCGCGGTAGGGCGTACACACCGGGCAGGTCGAGATTGCGTTCTCGAACACCACGCCCGCCTGGGCCATGCGGTCCATGTTGGGCGTGCGCACCTGGCGGTTGCCCATGAAGCCGCAGTCGCGGGCGCGCATCTGATCGGCGAACACGAACAGCAGGTTCGGACGGCGATCTGAACGCACAGGGTCGGGCGCCTGCGCGTCCCGAGAGTCGCGGTGGCTCAGCAAGGCGGCACCTCCGGTTGCGGCTGCGAGCAGGCCCAGGGCCTCCCGCCGCGTAAGGCGTCGTGACATCGTGTGCTCCAACAAACGCAGTCGGTGTGTCCGTGCCGGCGGGGAGCTTCTCCAGCCCGGGGCATTCTCCTCCGAGAGCTGTGCGCCCCCCCCAACGGCCGGGCGACGCGTGGGCCGAGAAGGTTCGGGGCGCTACTGCGGTGAACCTGCCCGCGCACTCTGACCCTCATCCATCGGGGCGATAGCCGATGTCTGACCTGACGCAAGAGATGAAGCAGTTCGCATGCGAGCGCGGCGCCGACCTCGTCGGCATCGCGCCCGCCGAGCGCTTCGCGGATGTGCCACCCGAGCGCAGCCCGCTGGCGATCTTCCCGGAGATGACCGCCGCCATCGTCATCGGCCGGCGCATCACCCGCGGCACGCTGCGCGGCATCGAAGAGGGCACCAACCTCGGTCTCTACGAGCAGTTCGGCTACTCGTGGCTGGACATGCAATTCGTCGCCATGACCACCTTCGAGGTGACCCAGTGGCTCGAGGACCGCGGCTGGGAAGCGGTGCCGCTCTTCGGCTTCCCGCCCGAGGCCTACCCGCAGGGCATCCCGGTGCGCGAGGGCGCCCCCGCGCCCAACGTCTACCCCGACTTCGACCACGCCGCGGTCGCCGCCGGCCTCGCCGAGTTGAGCTACGTGCGGATCGCACTGACGCCCGAGTTCGGCCACCGCCAGCGCTTTCAGCTCATCCTCACCGATGCGCCCCTCGCGGGTGACCCCATGCTCGACGCCGGGCTGTGCGGCCTGTGCCGGGCCTGCGTCGAGATCTGCCCGCTGGGAGCGATCAGTACGGACCACGACAGCACGGTCGCCATCGCCGGGCGCGAGTTCACCGTAGCGGAGATCGACTTCACCAAGTGCCGGCGCTGCCAAAACGGCGCGCGCCCCAACCGCTACCACCCGGCCGGCGCGCCCGACCGCCTGGGCGCCATCTGCATGCGCACCTGCATGCAGATGCTGGAGGACAACGGGAAGCTGGACACACAGTTCGCACATCGCTTCCGCGTACGCGAGCCGTGGGCGCTGGACGCTATCGGCGAGCCCACGCAGGTGAAGACGCCCATCGGCCCCTCGCAGGGCACCGGTTGCGCCGACCCCGAGGGCTTCCGCAGGGCCGACGAGGAGGCGCGCCCGTAATGCTCAGCGCCGCCGCAGTCAAGCAGTACGCGAGGGCCGCCGGCGCCGACCTGTGCGGCATCGCCAACATCGAACGCTTCGAGGGCGCGCCCGCGCAGATGGACCCGCGCTGGATCTTCCCGGAGGCGCGCTCGGCCATCATCATCGGCCGGCGCATCCCGCGCGGGGTCTACCGTGGCATCGAAGAGGGAACACACTGGAGCAACTACACCTTCTACGGCTACAACCGGCTGAACTCGCTGTTCATGCCCAGGGCCCAGTACGAGACCGCGTGCTTTGTTGAGGACCACGGCTTCGAAGCCGTGCCGGTCTACCCGGGCGTGTCCGAGGTGCAGCCGCACAGCCCGCCGGTGCGTGAGGGGCAGCCCGGCCCGGACGTCTACCCGCAGATGCGCATCGCCGCCATGGCCGCGGGCCTGGGCGAGATCGGCTGGTCCAAGGTGTTCCTGACGCGCGAGTTCGGCCCGCGCCAGCGCCTGTGCATGATCCTCACCGACGCCGAACTCGAGCCCGACCCGCTGGTCGAGCCCAACTCGATCTGCAACCTGTGCATGGCGTGCGTGGACGAGTGTCCGGGGCACTGCATCCCGCACATTCGCGAGGGCAAGGTGGTCGAGATCCAGATCGAGGGCGTCACCTACCGCTGGGGCGACGTGCACATGGGCCGGTGTACACTCACCCACCATGGACTCAACAAGGAAGCGTCGCCCTTCCTGGCCCTCGATTGCCCGGGCCTGCGCATGGATGTGAGCGAACAGGAGTGCTCCGAGGAAGAGGCGTACAAGCTCACGCACTCGATCGGGCGCGCGGACTGGCGCCCGACCGAGGAGTTCCCCACCGGACACGTGATCGACTACGCGTGGACCATGTTGCACGGGGTGGGCTACTACGCGGTGTGCGGCGCGCGCGGGTGCATCCGCGCGTGCATGATGAGCAACGGGCCGGCAGGCGAGCCCGACCGGCGCTTCCACAACGAGTTCCGCAAGCGGCCGATGTGGACGCTCAGCCCCGACGGGGTGCCGGACCCGGAGGCGTGACGGCGAGCGACAACGGCGTCGGGCTGGAAGCCCGACCTGCGGGGGAGGGCGACCTGCACGGCGTGGGCCACTACGCGCCGAGCTGCGCCCGCGGGCGCACGAAGTGCGCGGCGGCGCGGACGCAGGTCGCGCCGCCACCGGCGACGCGCGCGGAGGTCGCTGCGAAGCAGCGGACGGAGCGCGCGAGCCGGCCGCGGGCGCCGGGCGACGACCGCCCCGTTCCCATCGCCGGTTGCGACCTTGGGTGCCGTCCGGGTGGTTGCGCGCGAAACCGGGAGCGCAGGGCGTGCGCCGCAG
>CAZTZN010000012.1:0-44320 GCA_964617715.1 uncultured Armatimonadia bacterium
GAGCGCATCGGCATGAACTACCGCATGAGCGAGCTGGTGGGCGCGGTGGCGCTGGCCCAACTGCGCAAGCTCGATCGCATCATCGACCGGCGCACCGAGACCGCGGAGGCGCTCATGGCGGGCATTGACGGCATCCCGGGGGTCAATCGCGCCACCGTGCACCCGAAGGCGCGCCACACCTGGTGGCGGATCGCCTGCACCATCGACGAGAAGGAACTGGGCTGCGACGCGCAGACCTTCACACGCGCCGTCGTCGCTGAGGGCCTGCCCCTGCGCGCGGGCGCGGCGCGCGGCGAGCCCATCTGCATGCTGCCCGCTCTCCAGAACTACGCGGCCTACGGCTCGGGCGACTTCCCGTGGGAGCCGCCCTACGGCCGACGAGTGCCCTACCGACGCGAGGATTATCCGAACACCAACTGGGCGATGGCGAACGTCTGGACGGCGAGCTGGAACGAGGGCTACACGCTCGATGATGTGGACGACATCCTGCGCGGCCTGCGTAAGATCAGCGACTGGTATCGCGCGCACGGCTGACCCGAAAGCCGCGCGTCAGGCCGCGGCCTTGGCCTTGCGCACGCGTTCGACGAGCAATGACGCGCTCACCACCAGCAGGTAGACCGCGCCCGCCAGAACGATGATCGTGGCGCCCGAGGGGAGGTCGGCGGCGTAGCTGATCGCCAGCCCGCCCGCGGTCAGCAGCGCCGCCAGCACCGACGACAGCGCCATCACCTGCCACAGCGAGCGCCCGAAACGCCCGGCGGCGGCCACGGGCAAGGTCAGCAGCGCGATCACCATTACCAGACCGACCACGGTCACCAGCAGCACCACGGTGAGCGCAGTGATGCACAGCAGCAGGAGCGAGAACAACTCGACCTTGAGGCCGCGCAGACGGGCAAACTCCTCATCAAAGGAGATCGCCAGGAGCTGCCGATAGAAGGTCAGGCCCAGCACGATCACGACCGCGTCCAGAGCCGCGATGAGCCACAGGCTGGTGGGCGTTACCATGAGGATGTTGCCGAACAGGTAGCTCATCAGGTTCTCGCTGTATCCCGGGGTGCGGTAGATGAAGAGCACGCCTACCGCCATGCCGATGGCCCAGATGGCGCCGATGGCCATGTCCTCGCTCTCGCGCCAGCGCAAGCTCACCTGCCAGATGACCACCGCCGCGAGCAGCGCGGCGATGGTCGCCCCGTAGAGCGGATGCAGCCACTCCCAGCCCACGGTGACCTGCAGATAGCGCGCGACGCCCATGCCGCCGAGCACACTGTGGGCGATGCCGCCGGCCATGAAGGTGATGCGCCGCGCCGAGACGTAGCTGCCCACCACGCCGCATGCCACGCTCGCCAGCAGGCCGGCGATCAGCGCGTTGCGCAGAAAGGCATGTGTGCCCAGCGCCACCAGGAACTCACCCATTGCCCCCGCCCTCCCGGTAGCTCTGATCATGGCGCACGACCTTGAAGTCGTTCCCATACATGCGTCCGAGTACATCGCCGGTGATCTGGCAGACCTCGGTGGTGGGGTGCCGCAACACCTGGCGGTTCACGCACAACACGCTCTTGACGGCGCTGGAGACGAAGCCCAGGTCGTGCGTCACCAGCACGACGGTCATCTTCGCGTTCAGGCGTTGCAGCAATCCGAGGATGTCGCGCTCGGAGGCGGCGTCGAGCCCGGCCGTGGGCTCGTCGAGCATCAGCATCTCCGGCTGGGTGGCCAGGGCGCGCGCGATCAGCACGCGCTGCTGCTGGCCGCCGGAGAGATCGGCGAAGCGCCGGGCTTCGAAGTCGGGCAGGTCCACCGCCGCCAGTGCCTCACGCACCTCGTCGCGGGACTCACTCAACGATGCCCCGAAGGGGTGGGTATGGCCCAGATGGCCCATGAGTACGACGTCGGCGACGGTCACCGGCAGGCGGGGATCGTACTGCAGGCTCTGCGGCACATAGCCCACGCGCGCGGCGGCCTGCGCCGGAGGCAGGCCGAATACGCGCACGCTGCCCCGGTCGGGCCGCAGCAGGCCCAGCAGCAGCTTGAGCAGCGTGGTCTTGCCACCACCGTTGGGCCCGACGATCCCCGTGAAGTCGAGCCGCGAAATGGTGAAGTTCACGTCTTCGAGCACACGCATGTCGTCGTACGAGAAGCTGAGATCACGCACCTCGATGACCGGGTCATCCACAGGATACTCATCGGCCTCGTCGGCGGTCGGCACGGCACCGGCTCTGATCACGCGCCCTCGCCTCCACCCTCGATGTCGAGGCTGTCGATCAGCCGCCGCAGCAACTCCTCATCCTCGTCAGAGACCGCGTAGTCGTAGGCCTCCTCGAGCTTCTCGACCAACTGGCGGAACGCTTCGTTGTCCGCCATCAGGTCGTCGAGCTTGCTGCGCGCCGCGGCCGCCGCCTCCTGCAGATCAGACACGTCCAGCCCCAATCCGAGCAGGTTATTGAGTGCCTCGATCACCGTCAGAATGCTGTGCGGGTACGTGGGCATGTCAAGGAACGGGTAATGCGGCACTTCGACCACCAGATTGTGCCAGGCGATGCCCAGGTCCACGGCGTGGAAGGCCAGCGAGGTAGTGATGCTCGACGGCCCCTCATAGGCGCCGAACTCCAGCCCCACATCGGCCAACCGGGGCTTGAGCGTCTCGTCCGAAACGTTCACGCGGACGCGCGGCGCGCGCGTATGTGGCACCGGGCTGGCGACCGAGCCCACGAAGTAGGCTTCGGTGACCTCCAGCTCCTCGCACACCCAGTAGATACAGTCGCAGTACGAGCCCCAGCGCAGGTGCGGCTCTTCGCCGGTGAACAAGATGAGGTTCGCGTCGGGCGCGACCCAGAAATCGTTATCCGGGTAGCTCACGTTCTGCACCACGCCATCCTCGATATTGCAGTGCGGGCGGAAGACCGCCGCAAACTCCATGGGGTTCACCGGCGTCACTACAGTGCGGCCACTGTCGAGGTAGATCGGGACAGACATGCTCCACACCGGGAAGTTGAATACGTAGAAGTCCATCGGGTCGATCTGCGCGAAGCGCGTGGCGGCCAGACGCTCGCGCAGGTAGCCCAGCGTGGCGGTGGAGACGTGACCGCCGTCCATCCATCCGGTCAGTCCGACCACCAGGACCGGGTTTTCGACCTCGGGGCGTTCGTGGAGGATCAGATCATCCATCAGTCATCCACGGCCTCCTCGTGCGCGCTTGGCAACATGCACTCCTTCAGCTTGTGCACCGTGTTCTCCTTCCGCCGAGGTGCACCGAGCCACGTATCAATCTGTCGTCCCACAGCGGGCAGAAACTGCCTTGAGCCTGAAGGTCCTGTGTCCCCGGGGGGCGCATAGTTCGCAACCGACACCCGGCCGGCGAGGTTGATCAACAGTGGTGCGCACCACGCAGACCGTCCCCGAGGTGAGCCCATGATTGCTTCACCGCATCGCGCACGCTGGGAGGCACTGATGGTCATGGTCGCGCTCATCCCCTTCGGTGCACTCCCGCTGGGCGCTGAGCCCTCCACGCTCTACAAACCCGAGAACATCGCGATCGCGCGCCAGAACATCGCCCGCTACGAGTGGGCGCGGTCGGTGCTCGACGGCTATCGCCGCACGGTATCCTATGTGATGAGCCAGGATCGTGCGTGGATCGAAGAGATGGTGCCGGAGTTGACACCCTGGCCCACCTACGGGCAGGTGTGCCCCCGCTGCGTGGGCGAGCAGTGCTCGATGGGCGAGACCGGCGTCTACAAGTGGAGCGTCACCGATCCCGACCACCTCGTATGCAGGTACTGCGGCGCGGTCTACCCCGACCCGGATTTCCCCGAGACTGGCAGCATCACCGCCGAGCGCATGGGCCAGACTTTCACCTTCTACGTGCCTCCCGACGAGGCGGCGCATCCGGAGGACCGCACCGGCAAGTACGCCTATCGCTGGGCAAGCTGGCCGGTCCACGTAAGCTGGAGCGGCATCATCCGCGCGAACAAGGCGAGCTACATCGCCGGTCGCGTGCTGCCGCTGGCGCAGATCTATGTCCTCACCGGTGAGGTCGAGTACGCCGAGCGCTGTGCGTGGGTGCTCGACGCGCTGGCGCGCGCCTACCCCAACTGGCTCTATCACAGCTACTACGGCACCTTCGCCGACATGCCACCGGGCGAGGCCGCGGCGTACATGGGTGACCACACCCCGCAGGGCGTGCTGCCCGAGGGGGCCGCGGTAACGGCTTTCCCGGACAACCCGAGCTGTGCCCGGCTCAAGGGCTTCTGGGGGGACGGCCGCCTCACCGCGGGTGTCGGCGGGGAGGGCAGCTTCCTGCTCAACTGCACCGTCGCTTACGACCTGATACGTGATGCCACCTACGATGACGGTCGGCGGGTGCTCACCGAAGACATGGAGAGGCGCATCGTCGATGATCTGATACTCGCAGGGTGCGCGGACCTGGAGAATTACAATGCTATCAACAACAAGTGCGGACCGGGACGGGCTCTGTCCGCAGCGGTGGGCATCTTGTTCAAACAGCCCGAGCGCGTCCGCCGCGGGCTGGCGGGCTTCAACGCGCTCATGAACAGCGCCTTCCACTTCGACGGCTTCTGCCGGGAGTCGCCCTCCTACTCGTCCATGCACCTGGGGCTGATGGAGGAGATCCCCGACATCCTCGACGGCTACTCCGACCCCGAGGGCTACCGACCCGACGAGGGAGAGCGACTCGACGACCTGAGCCTCTACGAGGACATGCCACGCTACCGACTGGCACTGCTGAGCATGGTGAAGATGCTCCGGCCCGACCTGAAATACCCGGTGATCGGCGACACGCACTCGGGCTCGGGCATCTCCCCACACTGGGCCGAGATCCTCGCGGACCACTATGGGGACCGGTACGCCGGGCTGCTGGCGACCGCGCAGCGCGCCGCCCTGGCCGACCGGGGCAGCGCCTATGCACTGTGGCATCGTCCGCCGGACCTGGCGGCTCCGGAAGGCGAGGCCCCTCTGCCGCTGCGCACCGAGTGGTTCCCCGGCTGGCACGTGGCGGTGCTGCGCAACGGCGACCCTCAGGGCCGCAACGCGCTCTATTTCAACGGCTACGAAATGCACGGACACCGCCACTACGACACGCTCGGGATCGCCTACTTCGCGCTCGACCGCGAGATGGCGTCCGACCGCGGCTACATCTGGGACGACCCGCGCAACGCGTGGACCAGGAGCACCTGCTCGCACAACCTGGTCACCGTCGATGGCGCCAACCAGATATCCAGGGGCCGACACTCGACCCTGGAGCTGTTCGCGGTCGCACCCGACGTGGAGTTGGTGCAGGCCTCAGCCAACGCCTACGAGCAGTGCTCGCAGTACCGGCGCACCACCGCCCTGGTACGCCTGCCCGGGGACAACTCCTACGCGGTGGACATCTTCCGGGTGACCGGCGGCGACCTGCACCAGTACTGCCTCAACTCCAACGGCGACCACTTCGAGCTTCCCGGCCTCGATCTGGTGCCCACGGACGGGAAGATCTCCTGGCTCGAGAACCTGCGGGTCACACGGCCCGAGGGGACCTGGCACGCGACCTGGACCAACGAGGGCGTCAACCTGGACCTGTGGATGCCCGCCGATCCCGGCGGAACCGGACAGCTCGACCGGCTGATCGTCGCCGATGCGCCGGGCTGGCGCAGCTACAAGGGCGACCAGCTTCACGCCCCGCCGATCACCCAGATCCTTGCCGAGCGCGCCGGAGAGGGCCTCGACAGCGCCTTCGCAGCGGTGCTTGCGCCGTGGGAGGGTGCGCAGTCGCCGATCATCAACGTACGCCGGCTCACACCCGATGACAGCGGGGCCTGTGCGGTGGTAGTTGAACTCCCGGGCCGCACCGATTTCATCATCTCGGCGCTCGACGACCAGCCGCGCAGCTACGGGCCGGTCACCATGGCCGGGCGCTTCGGCTTCGTCTCGCTAAACGACGCCGGAACGCTGCGGGCGGCCTGGCTGGTAGCGGGCACGAGCCTGCAGATCAACGGCGACGGACTGGAGCTGGCTGAGGCGCGGCTCGAGTGTGCGGTGAGCGGGATCGACGACCGTACCATCACGCTGGCCGAGCCGCTGCCCGCAAACATGGACGTCACGGGCGCCTGGCTCCTCGCCGGGGACACGGGCTACGAGATTGAGAGCGCGTCGGGCAGGCAGATCGTCGTGCGCGAGTATCCCGTGCAGCCCTGCGAGCAGATCGTGATCCCGGCGGTTGCCTGGCGCAGCGTCGAGTGAACCGCGGCGCTCACTCGTCGGGATGGGGCGGCAGTTCGGCGCGCAGCGCGTTGATGCGCACGGCGCACAGAGCGTAGTTGACGACGTCGCTGACCACGCCGAAAAGCGCCAGACCAATCACCACCGCCTGCAGCCAGATGGGGAGCGCGATGAACTGGTCCATGATGAGCACCCCTACGATGCCCACCACCGCAACACCGACGTAGGCGGGCAGCGACCGCAACGACATCCGCTGGCTGCGGCGTACCGCACGCAACATCAGCTCCGGCCCACCGTTGGTCTCATAGGCGTCGAGCGCATTGATCGCCTCGGTCTGTATCTGCCCCCGACTGCCCGTGGCCTCGATGGCCTCGAACGCCGCCTCCGCCGCCGCCTCCATGCTGTCGCTGCGCAGCGCCAACAGGACGGCCGTCGCGGCGCGCACGCGCTCCTGCGCCTGTCCCACCTGCGCGTGGCGCACTTCGCCCGCACTGAAGCGCTCGCGCACGGCGAGGTACTCCTCGTCCAGCCGCTCGATGAGCGACTCCAGCGCCTCCAGCGTGAGCGAGTCGGCCGGGCCGCCCGCGCCCCCGGCACGTTCATCGAGCACCATCAGCGCGCGGGCGATGGTCGGGTTGTCCAGCCCCGCACGGGCGGCGGCAGTGTGTGCCACCGCCGCGGCGATGACCCGCCGCCCCTGCTCATCCGCGCTCTCAATCTCCGCCAGCAGGCCGGGCGCCACCCCGGCCAGACGCCATCGCGTCATCTCGATCACACCCGTTGTTCAGTCTCCTGGTGCAAGTGAGCGGATCACGTCAAGGTCCAAAACACCTGCGCGGCCCCGGCCACTCTTTGCGCGCGGTATCTGCGGCCGGAACCGCTCGTAGAGGCCGTAGGCCACCTCCTGCAGCTCCTCCGGCTCGAAGGCCGCGGCCGGCTCTGCCATCCCGGACCGCGGCCAGCGTGACCGCCGCGTCGTGGTCGAAGCCCATGCGCTCTGCCACCACCGCTCCCCACAGCGTCAGCCCCGGCGCCCGATTGACCATGACCACCTTCTCGCCCACGCCGCCTCCTCCCAAATGCCGTTACCGCACACGCCAGACATGAACTACCGACCGATCGCCGTCCGCCAGCGGCTCAAGCACATAGAGATAGCCATGCTGCCGGTCGAAGGTGCACGCCGCCACGTGATGCTTGTACTGCGAGCCAGCCACGCCGAACAGGTGCGGGTCAAGGTCCATGCTCGCATACGGCTGCGGCTCCCACGGCTCCCTGTCGCCCCGGGCGACCGCCGCGAGGTCGGCGGGATCGTAAAAGAGCATCTGGCCCTCAAAGCGTGTGCTCCACCAACCGCGCTGGCCCATGGGGTCCTCCGGGTAGGGAGGTTCCCATACTGTGCCGTCAGGCAACCCATACCAACACTCTCCGGTGCCTTTTGTGCCAACGAAAACCACCGCGGCCCGACCCGACGCGGTCAGCCACGAGCCGCCGCTCCACTCATCGGAGTGATGATACCCGTCCAGCGTGTGATAGGGCTCATCGTCTGTCGCCGTGCTGGAGTACTGCAGGAGCGCTATGGCCTCGAGTCTGGTTCCGTCGGCCGGCGGGTTGCCCGAATTCCACGGGCCGATGGCATAGAGCGACGGCCCCTGTCCGCTCCAGCCGCCATCGCGAAAGCGCCCGGTGGCCAGGCGCATCCCCGGCGTGTTCGCGTCCGCCCAGGCCGCGGGGATCTCGAACATGTAGTCGTTGACGCTGTACGGCGAGACGTCATCGACCCACCACGCGCCGCGCGCGCCGGTCAGATCGGTCTCACACCACATGTGGGAGGCCACACGCTCGGCAGCCTCCTGCAGGTGCTGGCCGAAGCACAGGTAGAGCTTGCCGGAGGTCTGCGCGCCCTGTGGGGGCAGGTACGCCATCCCCACCCGCAACATCTCGTTGAGGCGATCGAGCTGCCCCACACCAGAGTGCACGTCGGTAAACGGCCGCAAGGTCTCTGCCCGATTGAGAGCGCTGAGCGTCGCGGCAGGCGGGTCGATGGGCACGGGGATGGTGATCTCGGAGACCTGCTTGTGCCAGTCGTGGCCGACGCCGAAGAGCGAGCCGGGGTAACCGTCATCCGGGCCCCCGGGGTCGCCGTCGGGGAAGTAGGCGAGGGCGTCGCCGCTGTAATCCCAGTCGGAGCCGCCTGAGGCATCGGGCAGGCGGAAGGCGCCGACGTAGCTGAGGTCGCTCGGTTGCAGGAGTCCGGTGGCGGGTTGCTCGCCACCGGGTGTGCCGCCCGGCGGTGGCGGGTAGGTGGGCTGGTTGCCCACCCCCGTGGTAGACACCCCCCCGCACCCGGCGCCCGTGAGCACAACTGCAGTCAATGCGACACCCATGACGCATCGCCCTGCCGATGCCACCCACGAACCCCGATGCATCATTGCACTCACTCCTGTCCTGAACTCATGCGACGATAGGCTTTCTCGCCACCTCTCTGTAACAACACTACCCTATCACCGCCCGTTCCAACACATTCGTCCAACATTCGAGACTTCGCCGCGCAAGTGAAAGCGCCTCCGTGAGAGTGTCCGCCCCGTGGTTGCGCGGCACTATCTCGATGGTCGATACCCCGTCGAAACCTGAGGCACACACGGCGGTGGCGACCTCGGCGAAATCGACCGTGCCCGCGCCGAGTGGCGCATGTTGATCGCTCAGGCCATCGTTGTCATGTACGTGCAGCTCGATGATCGGCAGCGGCACCTGCGCGAGATACTCGAGAATGCTCATTCCCGCGTAGTAGCCGTCGCCGCTGAGGCGCAGGTGCATGTGCCCGATGTCTATGAGGATGCCCCACCGTGGTTCGCGGCTCAGCGGGGCGAGATCACTGCTGAAGGCGGCCATCGCGTCCGCGTTGATGGGGAAGTCCTCGACCCCGACGCGCACCTGCGTCCCGCAGGTCATGTCCAGCACCTCGCGCACGCGCGATGCCAGGCGCCCGGCCGCGTACACCTGTCCGCGCGGGTGGGCGGCCAGCACCGGGTCGAAGGTCACACACCGCAGCGTGGGCAAGAAGGCCGTCACGATGCGCTCCAGGTCGGCGGAGGCGATGGCGGGGCTGCTGTGCAGGGTCACCGGCACGGCGCGCGCCTGCAGATGCGCGGCGATGCGTTCGACCTCATCCTGGTCGAGCCGGCTGAGCGGCGACGTGGAGTGCGCAATTGCGCTGAAGCCGGCAGCGAGAAGCGCGTCGAGGATCTCCGTGGGTTGTGCGTCGGCGTACGCGTAGGACCACGCGGCCACTGCGTGCAGCATTAGAGATCACTCCCGGGGCTGTTTTCTCCCCCCGGCGGGGACGCGGCGCCCGCGGATCATCGGCCACACACTCGAAGTGCACCGACCGGTTGCCCACTGGACCTCGCCCCGTTCGCGGCCGCCTCCCCATGTCGGCACGGGCTGCAGGTCATTACTGGCCCAGCTCCCACCGCAGGCAGTGCAGGCGTCGGTCGGCGGAGCCCGCTCGGCGTGCAAGCATGTAGGCTTCGGTGCTGCTGACCACCAGGATGCGGTCCCCGACGACCTCCCAGCCCTCCAACTTCGAGCGGAACCAGTGTTGACCGCGGTCCTTCGTGTAGTAGAGCGCCCACGTACCCGCGAACTTGTGGGCAAACATGCCAAAGCGGCCATCGGCCCAATCCATCAGCTCCGTGGGCCAGGGGAAGTCGCTCTCGTGTTGCCAGGTGACCCCGCGGTCGGCGCTCTGGCTGAACACCCAGCGTGGTGTGGTCGATCCCGGTACCGCTTGCTTCCACAACATGAACACGTCGCTTGCGGTCGGGGCGGACATGCAGCTCACCGTCCAGAGGTTGGCCGGCAGGTTCAGCTCCGTGATGCCTCCGTCCGGTTCAATGCGCAGCAGGTTCTTGTCCACCCATACCCACACGGTGCGGTCCGGCCCCACCGCTTCGATCCGCGCCATGATGTAAGGCGCAAGGCCGCGCACCTCGATCGGCTCCCAGGTGACGCTCGAGTCGGTGGACCGCCACAGCCGCGCGCGCAGGCCGTCGCCCTCAGCGGTGCGCGTCTCCCACCCCGTGGCGTAGAGCGTTCGCGCCTGAGCATCGGTCACGGCCATCTCCAGGATCTGCCGCCGGCCCACGGCCGGCGACTCGGTGACGTGGCTGTCCAGCCACTCGTTGCCCGCCAGCGACCACAGCGGCATGTCGCCCGCAGCCGAGGGTGGAATGGCCAGCCCGGAGTAGCACAGCAGGAAGTCGGCTCCCATCCCCCAGCCGCCGATCGCGCTCGCCACCTGCAGCCGGCCCGGAGCGGGGTGCTCGTTGACCTGCCACCGCTCGCCGCGATGCGAGCCGAAGGCATGAACCACGCGGCCTCCCCCCACGCCCTCGCTCCCGCCCACCACCAGCAGTTGGCCACCTCCGAGATCCACCAGTCTCGGATTCGGAAGGTCCTGGTCCATGACGAGCGTAGCGGTAAGCGTCTGCCGGGTGGGCGTCGTGATTCGGACGGTAAGGCTCTCCCGACTCCACGCCACCGCGAAGCCGAAGCTTTCGGCGGGGAAACGCACGAACACGTAGGGCAGGCCGTTGACCATCAGCGGGGAGCCGCCCAACTGCCGCACGTGGCCGTCAACGGTCGCCGTGTCCCGGCCGATCGCCATGCTCAGCGAGACGCCGCCGCGAGTGGCGTGGATACTCTGCCACCGGGGGTCCCAGGACACGGTAGCCCCCAGTCCCTGCAGATACGACACCGCGGGGGCCATGATGAACTTGCGGTCGATGAAGTACGCCGATGCGTCGAGTGACATCGCCCTGCCATCGAGCAACACCTGAACCGGCTGCAGGTCGCATTGCGCCACACCCGCCGCCACCGTCACCAGGCATACGACCAACACAATACGTCCGAGGAAGTCGCGCATCAGGCAGCCCCTTCACGCGGCTGGGCGTTCGCCACCGCGGGCTCGACCGCGGTGTGTGTTGCCGACCGGGAGGCCGAAGGCGACGGCTCGGCTCCAAGGGTAGTTGCCCCATGCCGCGCGATGGTTACACGCGGACATCGAGCCCCCGGATGTGCGAATTCGCAGCGGTGCGGGTCATACCTCCCCCGCGTCGCCCCCGGCCTGGTCCGGGCTCACGTCGCGGCCTCGGCCGCAGCGCAGGTCGGCACCGGCTCACGGACGAACTGTCCGGCGCTGATGAGCCCTCGGCGGATGAGGTGACCGGCACCATGCCCGCACGCGGACGACGCCCGATTGCCCGCGCTGTCGTGCTGCTGACGCTCCTGACCTGCCTGCCACCGGTCATGGCGCAAATCAAGGTCGGCTTTCTGCACAACGAAGCCGACAAGTACAACGTCGAGTGGCGCCGGTACTGGGGCTTCGGCCGCCACATCGAGGACGACGGCTTCGTCAGCTCCCTCACCGAGATGCGCGGGCTCTACCGCCCCGGATGGACTGAGGAGCAGATCTACGCGTCGCTCAAGCGCTTCCACGTGGTCGTGTGGCCGATGGAGTACGAGGGCAGCTACCAGCTCACCGATGCGCTGCGCGCCACCGCCGCGATAGCGCGCCCCGCCCTCGAACGCTACGTTGCCGACGGCGGCGGATTGCTCATCATCGCCCAGGCGGTGCGCTACCCCGGTGATGACGACGAGCTGTACAACAACCTGCTCATCGAGGGTTTCGGCGCGCAGATGATGCACGAGGGCGTGTTCGATCCCGAGCGCGAGTTCATATCCCCCCAGACGCTCATCTTCCGCCCGAAGAGCTACTTCTGGACCGAGGCCGTGGCCGAACACCCGGTAACCGCCGGTGTCGAGCGCGTCTACCTGCCCACTTTCCGCGGCTCGGCGCCGGGCGTGGAGGCCATCAACTACTCCGACGACTGGACCGTGGTGCTGGCCGCAGAGGACTCCGCCAGAAGCTGGTTCGTCGGCCACGAGAACGTGATGGACCTGGACCGGCCCGCGACGCTGCGGTCGGCGCCTCCGATCGCCGCCGTGCGCGACTTCGGGGCGGGCCGGGTGATGATCTACGCCGTTCCTGAACGCCACCTGTTCCTCAACTACGGCAACCCGGTCTGGCCCGCGATCTCCGAGGAAGTTGGTGATGCCGAGGGCGGCCACCCCAGCGACAGCCTGAAGATGACCATCAATGCCCTGCGCTGGCTGGCCGAGCCCGCGCGGCGGAGCGCGGGGTTCGGCACCTGGGAGCCAGAGCCCTACCGGCCGGTCGAGTACCCCGCGTCGGTCGAGTGGGACAGCGCCGAGTTCACCGCGCCGACGCCGGGCGTGCGTGGCCTGGTGGGCGCGCACACGGATTACACCGACGGCTCCGGATCGGTCGCCGACTACGCGGCGGCCGCGCGCGCGGCCGGGCTGGCCTTCGTGGTCTTCACCGACCCGCTGGAGATGCTCACCGAAGGCGAGTTCGCCGCACTGCGCGCTGATTGCGCCGCCGTGTCTGATGACGACTTCTACGCCTGCCCGGGGGTCGAGTACACCGACGGGCTGGGCGTACGCTGGGCGGCGTGGGGCGAAAAGGTCATCTACCCCGCGCCTGTCGCCCGCATCCGCGACCGGGAGTACCCCTACTTCGATGGGCAGGTCATGCATCTGACCGGCAGGTACGCCATGGACAACAGCTACAGCCCGAACGCGATCGTGGGCTACGACGCCCTGCGGGCGGCGGGCGCCCATCCGGCCAACCTGTGGTGGTTCTTCCGCTTCATGCCGCTGGTGTACGAGGGCACGGAGCTGATCGAGGACAACTTCGATGACTACCTCTACGCGCTGCGTGATCTGCGCTGGATGTCACTGTCCTCGTTTACGCGCGTGCGCGACCCCGCACGGCTCGCGGCCGTCGCGGACGCCTGCACGACTGTGCTCCCGCGCCCCGAGCACGTGCGCCCGTGGTGCAACTCGCGTTGCGGGACCTACCATCCGGCCTGGGGCAAGTCCTACGTCACACAGGGCCCGCGCATCGACCGGTGGGCGGCGATCAACACGCAGATGGAGAATCCGTGGCTGATTACGCGCGGCGCCCAGCGCGTGCGGCTCGCCTTCGACGTCTCGTCCGATGTGGGCATCGAGGAGGTGACTATCCGCGACGCCAACTTCGGGGTCGTGCGGCGCTTCGCGGGCGGCGGGGCGACAAAGCTCGCGCGCGAGTTCGAGATGGTGCACGATCGCCAGCACTACCTCCAGCTCACGGTCACCGACGTCGAGGGAAAGCGCGCGATCGGGGGCTACTGGCTGCTCTACTGCTACAAGTCCGGCCTCTACCGTTGCGGCGACAACCTCAACACCCTGGGCTCCTCAGCGGTGCTCGTGCATCCCGATCGCCACCAGCGCCTGATGCTGGCGAAGACCTTCGAGGACGTGGGCAAGATCACCGTGCGCGGCTTCGACACCGGATCGGGCATCGCCTCGATGCCCTCGGCGTGGCCGTTCACGCACCTCAACACCACCGAGGGCGTCTTTCCGTCCTACGAGGGCGATGCGATGGTTGCCGGCGTGCTCGACGTGCCCATGTCCTCGTACGATGTGAGCATCACCGCGATGGACTTCAGCGACCTGGCCCTGCGCTACGAGCGCGGCGACCGGCCGACGCCCTCGATGGGCGGCATCCTGCCCTTGCTCGGCCACAATCCCTACCGTGAGTGGCACGAGACCGCATACATCCTGCGCAGCGGCATGGATTACTTCACCACGTGGAACCACCGTCGCGTGTACGAGGGCGCGCGCGACTACCGCGGCGGCCTCATCTGGCACGAAGGCACCATCGTCGCACGCCGCGACATCCCACTCCGGCCCGGCATCGGCCTGCCTCTGCTGGCGCTGCAGGGCCCGGGCGGCGCGCAGTACAACACCTGCGACCATCTGTTCGTGGAGGACGCCATGGCCGGCCCGATCCACCACCAGGCCACCATCGCAGCGGACGTGCCCACGCCCATCTCCGGGACCGTCGCGGCCGGTGGCTACGCGACGCTGATGCCCGCCGATGTCGGCTACTTCGCCTTCCTGGCCGGCACCGGCAGTGCCTACGCCTGGGACGCCAGCCACTGGGCGCGCGAGCGCGGAACCGGTCGCCTCTACATCGGCTTCCGAACACCTGAGGACGGTGTCATCGAAGCGGGCAGCGAAATCAGCTACCGCTTCCTGTTCGCGACCCTCAACGATCATGAGGTGAGCGCCGATCTCATGGCGGACATCGCAGCCGCATACAACCTCGACGGCGGCAGCGACGGCTATCCGTTCGAGGTTGAGGTCGGCGAGTTCGAGGACGCCGAATTCTTCTTCACCGCCCGCGCCCACGCCAACGAGGCGGTGATCGCCCTGGGCCCGCGCCAACTGGTGAATGACCTGCCCATCCGAGTGCGCGGGATCGCCGACAACGGCTGCGCGGCGGTGCGTGTCGAGGGAGAGGACTACTTCCGCTTCGTGGCGGTCAGTGACGGCGTCGCGTACTTTCAGCAGCGCATCGACCCGGCGGTGCGCATCTGGGTCGGCAACGTGTTCGTGTGCGATGATACGAACGTGAAGCTGACGCTCGTGGTTGACGGCCGGGCGCCGGGCACGCGTCCCTTCATCGAGGTGCACAATCCTGCGCGGGAACCGATCACCGCCACACTGACGTCGCCCGAACATGCGCCGGTATTCGGCGGCACCACGCTGACCGTGGAGCTGCCCGCCGGAGACAGCGTGCGCATACCCCTCGAAGGCTGAGGCCTACCGCGCGGCCTCGGCGATCTTGTGTGCCACATCGCGCAGGTTGGCGGGCCAGTCACGCGCCAGGGGGTCAATCGCGACCACCTGCGCGCCGATCTCGCGGGCGATGGCCTGTGCGCTTGCGGTGGCGAACTGCGGCTCCACGAAGACCGTCCTCACCTGTTCCGCACGCATCTGCTCGATTGTCCGCTGGAGCTGGCGTGGCGTGGGTTCCTTGCCCTCGACCTCAATCGCGACCTGCTCCAGCCCGAACTCATCGCAGAAATACCCCCACGATGGGTGGAAGACCGTGATCGTCACCCCGCGCGGCAGAATACCGGCAAGCTCGTCGTGCACCGCTCGCAACTCCTGTACGAAGGCGGCACGGTTGGCCTCGTACTGGTCGGCGTGGGCCGGATCGAGGCGCGACAGCTCCTCAGCGATAACGCCGGCTTGCGTTTCGACCAGCCGCGGCGCCAGCCAGATGTGCGGATCTTTCACGCCCCCGTCGTGAGCGGCCGTGCCTGCCGCCTGCCCGTCGCCGTGCTCACTGAAGCTGAGCAGCGGCACCCCCTGTCGCGTATCCACCACCTCCAGCCTCGGCATTGACTGAGCGATACGCGCCATCAGCCCGTTCTCGAAGGGGACGCCGATGCGAAAGAACACGTCCGCATCCGCCAGCGCGGCCATCTGCGTGGGGGTGGGCTCGTAGGTCGCCGGGGACTGCCCGGGAGGCACCAGCACCTCAACGCGCGCGTGTTCGCCCGCCACGCGCTCGACGAAGTATGCCTGCGGCGGGATGCTCACGAACACCGAGAGCCGCCCGTCCTCCACCGGTGCGGCGGGTTCAGGCGGTGGTGAGCCCGCATGCGGGCAGCCGATGATTCCCGCCAGCGCCACGAACATCGCGGCAAGGAGTCCGAACGCAACTGCTGTGCGCATGGCCGACATTCTCCGCTCCAACGGTCAGTTATCTGATGGTGAACGACTTCGTGGCCACGATCTCGTCCCCGGCGCGCACCTCAAGGCGATATCGTCCGGGGGCCAGCGTGCCGCCGGGCTGGTTCAGTTCAAATGTCATCGACGTGGCGCCCGCACCGGTCCACTGCTGCGACCACACCGCGGCCCCGTCGCGCGTCCACGCGCTCCGATAGGTGGTGGCCTCGACGGCGGCGGGCATGGTCAGCAGTGCAACCACCTTGCCGACACCCGCGAAGCTGTCGGCTACGCCAACCGCCGCACCGTCGGCCACGGCGGTACCCACCACCAGCGCGTAGCCGGGGGCGGCAGAATCTCCCTCCGGTGGCCGGGTAGCAGGTGCATCTCCCTCATGCCCTCCGCCGGTCGCCTCATCACCGCGAGGCTGAGCGGGGGGCGCATCGCCCACTGTGAATTCCGTGCTCGCCAGCACCCGGTCCGCGGTGGAGACCCGCAGCTCCCAGTTGCCAGGCCAGATGCCGCCACGCTCAGTCATGTCCAGGCTGAGCCGCCCCGACGAGGTCTGCGCCTTCAGCGGCAGCGTGAACCCGTAGGCCTGCTGGCCCTCCCACAGCCACTGCGCTCGGGCGTAGGTCTGCGTGGGCAGGCCGTCGATGCGGAACCAGCCCCACAGCACGTCGGCTGAGTCGAAGTGCGTCGCTCCGCCCACCGGCTGCCCGTCCGGTATCTGGCGGCAGACGACGATCTGCCCGGCGATCCCATCGTCCGCACCCGCCGGCGGCGTCACAAGCTGCGCCGCAAGGGCGGCGAGGTCGGTGGCGGCCGTGACCGGCGTGTACGTTCCGCCACCGGACCGCGCGATCGAGCGCAGCGCCGTGCCCGCCGCCGATCCGTCAGCGACGCCAATTGCCAACACGTCCACGCGCACTCCCTGGCCGCCCGCGCTGGCGATCTGTTGAACACGGTCGAGAATCTGCTGCAGGCTCTCGCCCGGTTCTCCAAGAGGCCGTGGTGCGATGCCGGTGGGCGGCGTCTCAACGGCGCCGCCGACAACCGTCCGCGGTAGCGCCAGCCCGGCCAGAACGCGGTTGATGCGCTGCAGCGCGTCATTGCCGGCCGTATACGCGGGTGCGGGGGCGTCACCTCCACCATCGCTGATGAGCGCAACGTGCAGGTGAGGGAGGCGCTCCGAGCGCGCGGCTTCGATCAGCGCCAGGGATAGTGCCCGCACGATCGGGGACAGCGGATCGACGACCGCATCGCAAGGCGGTGCGGCACCAGGCTGCGACCACGCATCGGTCGAAGTAAGGCTTGCGCCTCGTGTGAAGTCCGCAACGAGTTGCACGTCATCGCCCGAGAAGGCGACCAGGGCCCACTCAGCGCCGGGCTGCCCCTCGCCCTCGGCGAGCGCCTGCACCAGCGCCGATGCGCCGTCGCGGGCAAGCTCGAAGCTCTCGGGCGAGCCGACACGATCGAGGACGATCGCGACCTCGCCACCGATGCTCGCTCTCTCTGCGGGCTGCGCCAGGGCTCCTGCAACCGTCATGAGCGCCAGCACAGCGACCGCCGTCACCGTTCGCCGCGCTCGGATCATGCGCGCACCCTCGTTCGTCCCTGCGGGATGATGATCGGTAGTTCGCGACGTCCTGTGCCGCCAGACAGTTCGCCGCCGCCACTCGTGTCCCTGCCGACGCCCGGAGGGCAGGACACCATCGGTCCGGGGCGAACCTGTCCGCGCAGACCCACAGCGCGCAGCACAGGAGGCCCCATGATCTCGGCACCCGGCTACGACATCCAGCTCGACGTCATCTCCGAGGGTTACGACCGCGAGACCGAGTGGTTCCAGCCGCGCATCGGCATCATCCCGCCGCACAAGGGCGAGGACCCGGTCGCCGTGCTGACCGTGACGAAGGCGCGGCTGTGGGGCAGCGACATCTTCACGGCGGTCCGGCAGTTCCGCTCTGAGGACCTCGGGCGGAGCTGGCAGGGCCCGGTGGTGCATGACACCCTCGACCGGCGGGCCCTCGTAGACGGGACTGAAGTCTGCCCCTGTGATCTGACGCCCGCGTGGCACGCGCCGACGGGGCGCCTGCTCATGACCGGGCACACGGCGGTCTATCGTGGTGGCGAGCGCGGCGGGCTGATCGTGGACAACTCCCACCCGCGTGACATCGTGTACTCGGCCTCCGATCCCGAGGGTCGAAGCTGGGTCGAGTGGCGGACGCTCGAGCCGCCCGACCGTGACGGCTGCTTCTGGATTTCCGCGGGCTGCGCGCAACGTGTCGATCTGCCTGATGGCGACATCCTGCTGCCCGTGTCCATGATGCCTCGTGATGCGGTCGGAGAGAACTTCTGGCAAAGCTGCTTCGCCACCGCCGTCATGCGCTGCAGCTTCGACGGCGCGACCCTCGAGTATCTGGAGCAGGGCAACGAGATGTCGGTGCCCGAACCACGCGGCCTCTACGAGCCCTCGCTCACCCGCTGGCATGAGCGCTACTTCCTCACGCTGCGCAACGACCTCCGCGGGTATGTGACCACGAGCGATGACGGCCTGCACTTCTCGGATCCGATCCCCTGGCGCTTCGACGATGGTGAGGAGTTGGGCAGCTACAACACGCAGCAGCACTGGGTCACGCACTCCGACGGCCTCTTCCTGACGTACACGCGCAGGGGCCTCAACAACGACCACGTTATCCGCCACCGCGCCCCCCTGCTGATCGCACAGGTGGACCCTCAGCGGCTGGTGGTCCTGCGCGAGACCGAGCGCGTGCTGGTGCCCGAACGCGGTGCGCAGCTTGGGAACTTCGGCGTGGCCGACGCCTCGAGCGCCGAAACCTGGGTGGTCACATCCGAGGGCATGCACGGCGACGCGCAGGACCCCATGAACCTCGACCTGAGCGAGGCGCGCGGCGCCGACAACCGCATCTGGCTCGCGCGCCTGGTCTGGGATCGCCCGAATGAGCTGGTCAACTGGTGACGGCGGGCTTACCGGCCGAGCAGGCGCGCGGCGTTGTCGTGGTAGATGAGCCGCGCCTCATACTCGGAGAGGTCGGCGGCCTCGAACATCCCCCGCGTGTACGCCGGGTCGAGCAGGTCCATGTCGGTGCCGTAGACGATCTGCCCGGGACCGCAGATGTCGAGGGCGCGCCGCACGCGGCCTGCCCCCGGCCACTCGCTGGCGAAGTCGAGGAAGATGTTGGGGTGCCGGGAAGCCACGCGAGCCGCCTCGTCGGAGTCGGTGTTCGCTGCGTGCGCGAGGACGATCGCAAGGTCCGGGTGCTGCGCCGCGTAACGCCCCATCTGCCCCACCGAGTTGCGGTCCACCGTGTGCATGAGCAGCAGGTGTGTGCGCTCGGCGACTGCGGCGATGAGGTCGGCCATCATCGGCGCGTCCTCCGGCACCGCGCTCATGCGAGGGTGGATCTTCACTCCCACGAACTTCGGCGACGCGAGGTAGCGCTCCATCTCCGCCACCGAGCGCCCCGGCCAGTTCGCGTTGACGTAGACGTAGCCCAGCAGCCGGTCGTCCCGGGCGATGGCCTCCGCGAGCTTTGCGTTGCCCTCCTCCATGTCATAGTAGAGGGCGAGGCCCGACGAGCAGACCGCGAACTCCACCTGCTCGCGGTCGCAGAATCGCAACAGACGTTCGGCCGGGTCGCCACCGCCGGCCGGGAAGGGCCACACGCCGATGTGCGCGTGAAGGTCGATGCGCCTCATCGCGGTGTCTCCTCCCCGGCCTCGCAAAGCAGCCGCTCAAGTGCGTTGCGGCCGAGGATGCGTGCGCGCTCCGCAGCCGTAATAGCGGCGGAGGCGACCAGATTGAGGGGCGCCTCGAAGCTGAACTCGGGCGAGTTCGACCCGAAAACCAGCTTCTCCGCGCCCATCTTCTCCACCGCGGTCTCGACCATCCCCCCCGTGCACATGGCGCTGGTCTCGCACAGAAAGCCATCGTGCTCCGCGGCGACCGCGATGCTCTCGGCGACCACGTCGAAGATCGCCCCGATGGCCACCACCGTCAGGCCCAGCGGGCAGAGCATCTGCGCCATCGCCGTCTGCTCGCCCCAGCGTCCTGCGGGCAACATGACCGCGACGCGATGCTCCGCCAGCGCCTCCGCGATCTGCCGAAAGGGCAGGGCGCCGAGGCTCCAGCCCTGCCGGTCGGGGAAGAAGCGGAAGACCCGCGCGCCGCGGTCGATGCAGCGGCGGACCTCATCGCGCCACGCCAGGTCGCGCCGCGGATCGAGCGTCGCCACCGGCACCAGACGCTCATCGAGCCGCGCCGCCGCCCAGGTCTCGTCATTGCCCGCGTGCGTGTCGTAGAGCATCCCGCGCAGGCTGAAGGTGAACGCGCGCGCGACGTGGTGGCGGTCGAGGATGCGGCGCAGGTTGTCGAGCGACCAGTCGATCTCCTGCGTGGTGGGATCGGCGGGCGCGGGGCCATCGACCATGCGCGCGCGCCTGACCACATCCGCGTAAGCCACGCGGCGGGTCGGCATGACACCGAAGCAGGTGTTCACGTCGATCAGCATGGCTAAGGTGTCTTCGCCCCGCCGGCGCACATCCCTTCGCCGCGAGGCGGGAGGGGGAGGTGAGCGACCACCGAAGCCGAATACTCCCGGCGACACGCCGGTCGCGCGCACATGACGAAAAGCATAGGAGCTTGCTGAGCTAATGGCCAAGGAACTCGCGATTCACGGAGGAGAGAAGGCGGTTCAGTCCGATCCGGGTGACATGTTCACCTGGCCGATCATCACCAGGGAGCACGAGGACGCGGTGCTGGAGGTGCTGCGCCGCGGCGCCATGTCGGGAACCGACGTCACCACCCAGTTCGAGCGCGAGTATGCCGACTGGCACGGCATGAAGTACGCGCTCGGCTGCAACACCGGCACCGCCACGCTGCAGTCGGCGATGTGGGCGTGCGGGGTGGGCGTGGGCGACGAGATCATCGCCCCCAGCCTCACCTACTGGGCCACCGCGCTGCCGGTCTTCAGCCTGCAGGGCACCATCGTGTTCGCCGACGTCGAGCCGCACAGCATGTGCATCGACCCCAACGATATCGAACACCGCATCACCGAGCGCACCAAGGCGATCATCCCGGTCCACTACTGCGGCCATCCCGCGGACATGGACCCGATCATGGAGATCGCCGAGCGCCATAACCTCAAGGTCATCGAAGACGTCTCACACGCTCACGGCGCGCTCTACAAGGGCCGGCTGGTCGGGACCATCGGCCACGTGGGCTGCTTCTCGGTGATGAGCGGCAAGTCGCTCGCCATCGGCGAAGGCGGCATGCTCGTGACCAATGATCGCCAGATCTGGGAGCGCTGCATCGCCTGGGGGCACTACGGGCGCACGCGCGCGACGGTGTGGACGGGCGAGCTGGAGGAGCAGTACATCACCGACCCCGAGTTGACCCCCTTCGTCGGACTGCCCTGGGGCGGCTACAAGTACCGCATGCACCAGCTTTCGTCGGCCACCGGCCGCGTGCAACTGCGTCACTACCGCGAGCAGATGGAAGAGATCCAGAAGGCCATGAACTACTTCTGGGACCTGTTGGAGGGCGTGCCGGGGATCCGGGCCCATCGCCCGCCCAAGGACTCCGGCTCGACCATGGGCGGATGGTACGCGGCCCACGGTCTGTATGTGGAGGAGGAACTGAACGGGCTGCCCATCGAAAAGTTCTGCGAGGCGGTGCGCGCCGAGGGAGTCTCGACCAGCCCCGGCTGCAACTTCCCGCTGCACCTGCACCCGCTGCTCAACGACGCGGACATCTACCGCCACGGCAAGCCCACGCGCATCGCCAACTCCGACCGCGATCTGCGCCAGCCCGAGGGCTCGCTGCCGGTCACCGAGAGCATGCCGCGGCGCTGCTACAGCATCCCGTGGTTCAAGCACTACCGGCCCGAGATCATCGAGCAGTACGCCCTCGGCTTCCGCAAGGTCGCCGAGAACGCCGACCAGCTCATGGACTGAGCCGGCCGGGCCCGTCGAAGCTGAGCCATGCGCGGCGGCAAAGCCGCGCATGGCTCCCTGCTCGCTTCGCCCGCACCGCCCCCTCCACACACGGCAGCGGCTGAGGCCACGTGGCGGCGCAATGTTGCCGGCCGCCCCCGCGCTGCCGCCACTCCGCTCGGCGGACGACGCGGCGCGCTACCGCACCTCGCCCGTCACCGACACCCCGCCCCACGGGCCGAACACACCGCTCCCCCACGTCACCTCGTCGAGACCGCCACTGTTCGCGATGCTTTGTGCAAGATCCGCGTCGATCGCGGTCGAACCAAGCTCCAGGCCGTTCTGGCGAATGACCATCCGGTCGCCGGTGATGGCGAACTCCAACTGCGTGGTCTCAGGCGTCCAGTGGATACGCGCGGAGAGGCAGCCGGGCGCGTGAATGCGCATCACCGACCCGTACTCGGCCAGCGCCTCCGCCGGGATGAACTCCGGCGCCTGGTCGGGCGGCACCGGGGACTTCGCCGAGGTCGAGGCCATCAGCGTGTCGCCCAGCGGCACCAGCGAGGTGAGCCGCTGGCCCCACTGATTGATGACCAGCCCCGCTTCGGTGCATTCGGCCTCCCACGGATGCCCCGGATCGGCATGGACCTCCGGCTGCGTGAACATGCGCCCCATCGAGAACCACCGCTGCGCGTCCGGGTTGTAGCGCCACAACTCGGCCCACGGCCAGACGCCGACCAGCAGCTCTCCGCCCCATACGATGGCGGTCTGCGCCTCGCGGCTGTAAGTCGCCACGCCCTCGATCACCGGCGGCCAGCCCGCGAGCCGCGTGATGGTCTCGCCGTCGAAGCGCCACAGCTCGCCCGACGGGTACTGCCCGAGCATCAGGGCATCGTAGAAGCGCACCATGGTGTACACCTGGTAGCTGACCCCCAGCTCGGGCGCGCGCAGCGTGCGCCACTGGTCCCCGTCGAGGAAGTAGACCCCGCCGAGGTTCGACACCGTCAGCGGCCTGCCGTCGAACTGCCCCCACGCGAAGGTGGTCTCGCCCACGAACGGGAGCGTCATCACCACCGCCCGCGACAGGTCCACCGGCCCCTCCCCCGGCTCCCACGGGCAGGCGACCAGCTTCGAGAAGCCGAGGTCGTCGCTCTCCCATGGCTGGTAGCCCTCAACCGCGCCACGCCAGCGGTGGTAGAAGCACAATCGGCCACCGGCGTAGTAGAAGCTGCCCATACTTCCCTGCTCGGGCGGAGCGAGGATCAGCTCGCCGTCGTACCAGACGCGGCTGCTGCCCATGGCCAGCTCGCCGCCTCCCAGACGCATCCGGACCGGCGCCGCTGTCTCGCGGTGCTCCCAGGTGCCGGTCGCGGCATCCCATGCGCTGATACGACCGGTGCCGCCGTCGAGGCCGGCGATGACCTCGCCGCCGAAGTCGTACATGTAGGCGCCATGCTCGGCCAGCGGGCGCGGAAGACGCTCCATGGTGAACTCGCGCTCGCCGGAGGTCGGACGCACGAAGAACTGCACCACGTCGCGGTCGGTGCGGAAGCGCGTGTTCCACACATCGCAGAAGCCCGCGCCCACCACGAACCCGCCGTCTGCGGTCCTGGCCTCGAAGAGCGAGCCCGGACTCTGGCCCGAGTCGGGGCCGAACTGCGCCGCCACCGTGACGCGTATCACCGGCTCATCAGCTCCCTGCGCGACCGACGAGATCATCGAAAGCACCGCAATTACGACAACCGCCCGCGCGACCAGTTCGTTCATGTCGATCACTGCTCCTCCACGCAAGACATATGCTGCTCGCCGCGCACGTACATGCGTCCGTGCGCGAACGCCGGGCAGGAGTAAACCGGCTCACCGAAGCTCCCCGCCCCTGCCTGCCGATACTCGTGCTCGGCGGCGAAGATGATCGCCTCGCCCGCCTCGCTGATGAGCAGAACCTGTTCGCCCACCAGCGAGGGCGACGTACGGAAGCGCCGGCCCAGCGCCCGGGTCCACAACAGTCCTCCCCCGGCGGCATCGTAGCAGCTCAGCAGCCCGTTGGTCGCCAGCGTCCACACCAGCTCCCCGTTGCTGAGCGGGCTGGTGATGTCGGGCAGCCGTCCGGGTTGGGACCAGTTCACATACGTCTCAGTGACGTCACCCGACCCGCCCGGGCGGATGGCGGTCAGCTCGGCGTAGATGTTTGCCACGAAGATGTGCCCGTTCGCGTAGATCGGCGACGGCGCCGAATCGCCCTCGATGCAGCGGACCCGCCAGTACTCCTCGCCGGTGAGCGGATCGTAGGCGATCACCCACGGCTTGGCGCTGGTGATCAGCTCCTCGCGCCAGCCGTCCGGCCCCATCGCGGTGATCACGATCGGCGTGGTCCATGAGCCCTGCACCGGGCGCGGGATGTCCCAGACGGTCGCGCCGGTCGCCGGATCCAGCGCCACGAGGTGCGACCTGCCAATGTCCGGCTTGCCCAGGTCGATCTGCACGTAGAGCAGGTTGCCGTGCAGCACCAGCGAGGTCGCATGGCCGTAGATGTCCTCGGACATGTCGAACCAGCGCTCCCAGACCAGATTGCCGTCAAAGTCGAGTGCAACGACATGACCGGTCGGGAAGACCTCGAACACGCGCTCACCGTCGGTGGTGCCGGTAGCTGGAGCATGCCCGGTCATGGCATGTATGCGCGGCTCGGGGCCCTCATAACCATCGGCAACCGACGTGGTCCACAGCAGCTCGCCGGTGTGGGCGTCGAGACAGTACACCTCCCGCCGCGCCTGATCCGCGCCGGTGACGAAGAGGCGATCGCGCCACACGATGGGCGAATTCGAGCCGGGCAGCGGCAGCGGCGTCTGCCAGGCGATACCGGCGCCGCTCGTGGCGTCCCAGCCCGCCGGGAGTTCGTCGAAGGGCGCATGCCCTGCACCCTGAGGCCCGCGGAAGCGCGCCCACACAGTCGGATCAGCCGGCACGGGAGGAGGCATGGGCGTGACAGTGGTCGGCTCAGGCCCTGTCGCGGGCTGACATGGCGCCAGTATCGCAACGGCCGCAAGCGTGAACATGGCGGAAGCGCAGACGAGCGCCCTTCGCCACGTGGTCGGTATCCTGACCGGCGGCGTTCTCAGTGGTTGACCTCCTGTGCGGCCTCGCTCACTCTGCCGGGCCCATCGTCGGCGCTGCGCCCGGCGGCGGGCAGCCACATCAGCGCCCGGCCACGAGCGACGCGAATGGTCGTGGGAGTCTCGCCCTGCAGATCGCCATCCACCAGCAGCGGCGACGGCTCCGCCATCTCGATCCTCAACTCCCGGGCCTGCCACGCCGTCACTTCCGGCAGCGCCAGGTGCGTGCCCCGCATGACGTGCGGAAAGCTCCTCACGAAGCGCGCGCGGCCCATGTGCCGCACCAGCACCACGTCCATCAGCCCATCATCGACGCGGGCCTCGGGGGCAATCATCATGCCGGCGCCGTAGCTGCGCCCGTTCGCAGCCGCCACCAGCAGCGCCGGACCCTCCCAGCGCTCCCCATCGACGCTCATGCGCACGTGCGTCGGCCGGTGGCGCATCAGTTCGCCCGCAACCGCGCTCAGGTAGGCGAGCAGCCCGCCGGTGAGGCGGCGCCGCCGGTTGGTGCGTGCGGCGACGCGCGCATCGAAGCCCACTCCGACGATGTTGATGGCCCAGCGTCGCCCGTCATCCACGTTCAGCAGGTCCACGTGCGCCGGGGTGCCTCCGAGCAGTTGCCGCGCCGCCTCGGCCGGTTCACCGCTCAAGCCGACGCACCGGCACAGATCGTTCCCGGTGCCCGCGGGTACCACTCCGCCGGGCACGCCACTGTCCAGCAGCCCCGTCAGCACCTGCGACAGCGTGCCGTCGCCACCGCAGCCGAAGATGGCGTCGAAGCCCTCGCCTGCGGCCTCGCGCGCGACACGCTCGGCATCGCCGGCGCACTCAGTCGTCCGCATGGTGACCCGCCAGCCCGCTTCGCGGAAGACCTGCGCGGCGCTGTCGGCCGCGGCCTGGCCGCGGCGGCGCCCCGCCTGCGGATTGACGACCAGCAGCACCTGCATGGCGCGCTCCGTCTCGCCCCCCATCACCGGCCCATCGCCACCAGCTCCGCGATCTCGCGCCCGTTCAGCGCGCGCCCGTAGAGGCGCACATCCGCCACCGACCCGTTGAGGTAGTCGTGCTGGCCGAAGCCGATACGCAGCGGCGTGTCGGTGTCGATCGAGAAGTCGGCGCGGCGGTCCGCGTCGCTGCGCGCGACGCGCTCGCCATCGACATACAGATGCAGCGCCCCGTGATCGCGCACCGCCGCGATGTGATGCCAGCCTGCCGGCAGTACCTCGTCATGGCTCAGCGCGCTCCCGGCCATCATCCGGTAGACGTGCCCCGAGGGCAGCGTGCCCGCGTAGAGCCAGCCCTCGTGGATCGCCATGGTCCACACGCGCCGGTAGGGCACATCGGGCGTCGTGTCGAGCTGCCCGGTGAGCGTCCACTGCCCGGGACCGTCGAAGCGATAGACCTGACCGAGCGGCAGCGTGCCGCCGTACATCTTGCCGTTGTAGATGGCGAGGCCCATCACCTCCTTCTCCTCGCCCATGCGCCCGACGTTGGTCCATCGCTCGCCGCCCTCGTAGCGGTGCACCGAGCCGTCCGGCCAGGTGCCGACGTACATGCGCCCCTCGTGGATGGCGAACGAGTAGGTCTGCGTGTTCTCCTCCTGCCGGCCGCAGAACTCCCAGCCCTCACCGCCCAGGTAGCGATTGATGCCCGCGCTGCCGTTGCCGCTCACCCACAGGCTCCCGTTGTGCACCGCCAGGGCCATGCTGCGCTGGTCGCCGGGCGTGCCGCAGTACTCCCAGCCGGTCGCGCCATCCCAGCGGAAGACGCCCGGCACGTACATCGCGATGGCGTAGAGGTCGCCGGCGTATTCCGCGAGGCAGTAGGTCGCGCGCGCCTCCGGAAGCTGCCCGCAATCGGTCCACGTCTGCCCGCCCTGGTAGCGGTGGACATGGCCGCCGGGCGTGGTGTTCTCCGCCGCGGGGAGCAGCGAACCCCGCGTGTTGTAGGCCGCCGAGCCGACGTAGAGTGCGCCGTCGAAGACCGCCATCGCCATGACGGTGTTGCTGCCGTCCGGGCTGCCGCAGTCCTCCCATGCGCCATCGCCGAGCCAGCGATACACGTGCCCCATCTGCTCCCCGTAGGGCTCGCAGGTGCCGACGTAGAGGTCGCCCTCGAAGACGCACATCGAGGCGATCAGCACGGCCTCACCCGGCCGCCCGCAGTCCTCCCACGCCGTCGCGCGCGCGTCGTCCACGCCGAAGAACAGCGTCCGAAGGTTGCTCTGGCTGGAGGTCATGCCTGCGTGATTGATGACCGACAGGTTCAGTCCGCGGCGCGTGGTTGGATCGTACTTGCCGACGATGTCGCCGATTACGTCCGTCAGATCCTCGTCGGTGCGCAGCCACGCGGCCACGGTGAAGTCACCGTCGCCCACTCGCAGGCTTCGCCCGTCCGGCACCTCGATGAAGGCGCCTCGGCCATCGAACGCCGCGCCGCCGGGCAGCTTCCCGCCCGGGCCGCTCGCGTCGAGGTCCGCGCCGTGGTTCACGCCATCGTTCCCGTTGCCCGAGTGGTCGCGACAATCCCCCGCCAGCGGCCAGTGTCCCAGCAGGCCGTCATCGACCGATGCCATCACGGTTCCCTCCAGCAGCAATGCGCTCAACGCGACGGTCAGAAGTAGTCTCATGGCGACGCTCCCTTCGCCTCCGACGCCAGCAGGTGCCGGGCCGCGATGCTCGCCACCTCGCGCCGCAGTGGCGCGATCTCGCGGTCGCGGCCCAGGTGCACGCGGTTGGTCAACAGGATCACGTACGCGCCGCTCGCCGGATGCGCCCAGATGGACGTGCCGGTGAAGCCGCTGTGCCCCACGCCATCCGGGAATCCCCCGCGTATGCTCGGCGTGTACGAGCTGTCGATGTCCCAGCCGAGCCCGCGGCGCGCATCGGGCAGGTCAAGCTGCGGTGACAGCATCTTCGCCACGGTCTCTCTGCGCAGGACCCGCTCACCGTCCAGCTCGCCGCCGCCGAGCATCGCGCGCATGAAACGCGACAGGTCGGGGGCGGTGCCGAAGAGCCCGGCATTGCCGCCCACCCCGCCGAGGTAGCGCGCGTTCTCGTCATGCACCACGCCACGCAGCACGCCGTCGGGAAGCTGCTCGGTGGCCGCGCAGCGCTCATGCAGCTCAGCAGGCGGGTTGAAGCCCGTGTCGGCCATCCCCAGCGGCGCGAAGATGCTTCTGCCCGCAAAGGCATCCAGCGGCTCTCTCGCGACTATCTCGACGATCGACGCCAGCACGATGAAGCCCAGGCACGAGTACACGAAGCCCTCGCCCGGCGCGTGCTCGAGGGGCAGCCGACAGATGTCCGCGACGACGCGCTCGCGGCGCCACTCCGGCGGTACGTCCTCGCCCAGGTGCTGCTGGTAGTGCCGGTAGGCCGGCAGGCCCGACGAGTGCGTGAGCAGGTGGCGGATGGTCGCGCGTTCGCGGCCATCACCGGTGAAGCCCGGGATGTACGCGCGCACCGGATCGTCAAGCTCGATCTCGTCGCTCTCGACCAGGCACATGATCGCGGGCGCGGTCGCCACCGGCTTGGTCAGCGACGCCAGGTCGAAGACCGTGTCCGGCTCCATCGGCCGGCGTTCGGGCGCGACCATGCGCTCGCCCAGTGCCTCGTGGCAGAGCGCGTCGTCACCGAGGCCGATCAACACCACCGCGCCGGGGGTGCGGCCCTCGGTGATGGCGGTCTCGACCGCGCCGATGACCTGATGTCGCAACTCCTCGCGCATCTCAGCCGTTGCCCGGCGTGGTGGTCATGCACACCTCGCGCAGGTTCTCCATGAAGTAGCGGTAGTTCGCGAAGCTCACGTCCGCGAGCACGAAGTGGTCGGGGCCGGGGATGAAGCGGCCCATCTCGATCAGCCGCCGGGCGCGCTCCATCTCCGCGTCGATGACTCCGCGGCCACGCGTCGTTATCAATTGCCTCCGGTGCAGCCGCGCGGATGTCGGGCGTTGGGGCTACCGCGCCGGCGTCAGCAGGGCGTGCGGGCTGGTGCTCAGCAGCCCGGGGAAGTCGTCGGCGAAGTACAGATTCGACGGACGCGCGCTGTCCTCGGAGCCGGCGATGAAGCGCAGCCGCCAGGTCGCGCCGTCCTGGCCGTCCTGGCCGTCAGGCACCGGCACCACCACGCGCTGGTAGACTGCGCCCGAGGCCCTGTCGCTCCACACCATCGCGCCGCCCGGGTCCATCACCGTCGCCTGCCCGAGGCCATCGCGGCGCGCGACCACGTTCCCCGCCGGGTTGATGACCTCGTACACCCCATCTCGGTCGCGCGTCTGGAGCATCAGTGGGATCTCCGCCACGCCTTCGGGCACGTAGAAGTAGAGTTCCGGCGTGGCGCCGGTCAGATTCAGACGCTGGGCGGCCGTCGCCGGGAAGCACACGCCGTGGCCGGGCGACTCGAGCGACACATCGTGCGCCCCCGCCTGCGCCTGCACGAGGTAGACGCCCTCCGTGGCAGCCGTGAAGGTCACATCCACGCGCTCACCGCACGCGACCGCTCCGGTTTGCAGCAGCGCGCCGGAGGGATCAGCCACCCACCAGCGCGCCCACTTGCCCTCTGGCCCCCAGGCCGTGATGCGCACGCTGACCTCGTCGCCCGCCTTCGCGTAGATCAGCCCCGGGTGCGTGAAGTTCAGACGCAGCGGCATCGTCGCCTCGACCGGCTCGCCACCGACCACGGGTGCCGGCGGCGGCGTGCTCTCATCGGCGATGTAGAGGCCCTGCCCCTCGTGCGGCAGGTTCGCGCCACCCGCAAGCTCACCCACACTCTCCCCCGCTCCCTCACCGCGCACGAGATCGACGAAGACCACCGAGTACAGCTCGACCGTTGGCAGCGTGCAGGCGACCCCACCGGCCAGCGCCTCGAACTCCAGCACCGTCGGCTCGGTGTCCGGCACCTGCGCCCAGCGCACCGCCCGGGCCTGAAAGCCCTCGGGCAGCGGGATGACCAGCCGCACGTCATGGCAGGTCTCCGGCTCGCCATCGCCGGACAGTTCGAAGCCGCCGCCGGTGTCCGTGAAGCGCATGAGCATCTGCTCATTGAGCACGTGCAGCCCCAGCCACCCCTCGTCGCCATCGGTCGCGTAGCGCCCGGCGACGCGCAGGCCCGGCATGTCCGCGTTCAGCACTACCGACAGGCTCTCACCGGCTGCAAGGTCGAGCGCATCGAGAAAGCGCGCGCGGTTGACCGCCACGCAGACCCGCTGCATCGGCCCGCGTGTCTTCCCTCCGATGGTCTGCGGACGCGCAACCGTGTAGTCGGTGGTGGAGAAGCCTGCGGGCAGATCCAGGTCGGCCAGGTGCCTGGGCGAGGCGATGACCGTCCCCTCGCCCAGCCCGGCAATCAGCCAGCCGTTGCGCCCCTGCGCACCCGCCAGCACGTCGGCGAACAGTGGCGTCGCGCGTTCGGGGCCGGCCGGGTGATGCGTCCCCGCGGGCAGCGACAGGATCATGGACGCTCCGCTGCTCACATGCGCACGCAGGGCCTCGCCCGCGCTGTCGCACAGCGACCGGAAGCCGGGCACGATCACCACGTCGTAGGGCGCGAGCGACTGCTCGCCGGCGGCCTCATCGACCAGGTAGTCGAAGGGGATCTGCTGGCTGTCGAGCCAGTCGCGAATCGCGTAGGTATCGCGCGTGGCGTCGGCATGGAAGTCCTCATCGAAGTAGAACTCGGCGGCCGCGACCATCACCGCCACGCGCGCGATTGACTTCCCCGGCCGGAACAGTTCGCGGTGACGGTTCAGATACCGGTACATCGACACGCGAGAGATGCTCGCGCCCACCGGCGCGCCGTCGAGGAAGGTGCCGTCCATCGCCAGCGCCTCGGCCATCGCCAGCCGGTAGAGGTTGTCGTGGGTGCTGATGTTCGAGTAGTTCTGCGCCGGACAGGCGCGGTAGCCATCAACGCCGGTCCCGCGAATGAGCCGATAGCCATCGAGGATGTTGCCGGGCTCGATCGCCAGCAGGCCGTTGCCCACCGGGCGCAGGTTCACGCCCGAGAACTCGAAGGGCGACTCCTTGAAGCCCAGGTCCACACCCGCGCGCGCGTACTGCATCAGGTTCGAGCGCGACGTATACCACGGCCCCAGCGTCATCTGCGCGCCGTTGGCCGAGAGGGTGATGCGCCCGTCGGGGTTGCCCTCGCGCATGGCCTGCTTCATGGCCGCGAGGTGCTCGGCCATGCTGTCCTGCCAGAACCGATCGCGCTCGACGGCCAGGGCCGGATCCTCCAGGTCGGCTCCCCCGTAGGGAATGTCCGGGAAGAGAGCCGCCCACTCGTCCGCGCTGAAACGCCCGCGTTCATACTCTGCGAAGCGCTCCCGGCACCACGGGCACTTGCAGAACACCGACGGGTTATCGACGAACAGGTTGGTGTAGCCGATCTGCGCGCCGGTGCGCACCATCGCGACCGTGAACTGCCGCCACCAGGGATTGTTCGGGCAGCAGAAGAAGCCGGTGTTGCCGCCCGCGTCGGGCTTGTCCCACGCGCGGATGTAGGGCCTGCCGGTGTCAAAGCGGATCTGCAGCCACTCGATGGGGTCCTCAGGCGGCTTCGGCCCGAGATTGAAGACCTCCGCATACTCGTCCCAGTGGTCATACAGCGCGAAGATGCCGTGACGCGCCTCGGGGTTGCCACGCATGGTGATGGCGCAACGGTAGAAGCCCACGTCCTCGACACCGCGTTCGCGGTACTGCGCCAGCTCCGCGCGCTGGGCCTCAAGCTGCGCGCGTACCTGCTCCGGATTGGGCAGGTCAGTCAGATCCATGCCCATGAGCATGAAGGCGGCGTTGTTGGCCAGGTAGAAGATGCCCGGCCGGGTAGCGCCGATCAGACCGAGGAGCCGGGGAAAGTCGGCGACGGTCCGCCGGTAGTGCGTCGCCCACTGCTCGTCGCTCATCCACGGCTCGCGCCGGTAGACCGAGCCGTGCTCGCGCGCGTAGAGCGCCACCGAGGGCGACTCGGTGTAGAGGAAGAGGTAGGTTCGGGGGACACCGACGGGCTGCGTGCCCGCAACCACCGCGCCGCTCAGCGACAGCCCCACCATCATCGGCACGCAGTACCCCCGCACGTTTCGCGCCTCCCGCAGCCTCGGCGTCTCAGGGTTGCGCCACACCCTTCGTGCGCGGCGGCCCCGGACCTGCCTGCACGTACTGAGAGGCGCCCGGCGGCTAGGCCGGGCGCCTGCATTCAATGCAGCCCTGTGGAGCTACGCGTCGGTGGTTGACTACCAGCGGTTGGCGGAATCCGACGCCGGACCGGCCTCGATCACGATCACATTGGCCGCGCGCGGGCCCTTGGCGTCCTGCTCCACGTCGAACTCGACCTTCGAGCCCTCTGCGAGGCTCTTGTAGCCCTCGCCGACGATGGCCGAGTAGTGCACAAACACATCCTCGCCATCCTCGCGCTCGATGAAGCCGAATCCCTTCGCGTCGTCAAACCACTTGACTGTTCCCGTCGCCATCTGTGTTACCTCCGAGACTTTTCTGGCTGTGCGCTGTTCGCCCGACGGGAGGTAACCCTCCGGCGACTCGAACAACCACACTACCGGGCGGCCGTCGCCGCCCATTACTTATGTGACACGTTAACATATCTGCCCCGCGCGTGCAAGCGATTCTTTCCGGCGCACGACCACCGTCGCCCGTGGCGCTCACTCCGAGTTGCGCGCGGTCCACCAGCTTTCCTCCGCGAACAGTTCGTCGCGCTCCTGCTCCGAGAGCTGTGCGAGCGCCTGCGCGACCACATCCACACCCGTCAGCTCCGCCCAGCCGTCGAGCAGCCGGATCGTCACCTCCCCCACCACACCATCACCCACCGGCAGGCCGTTGAAGCGCGTGGCGGGCATGATGCAGTAGGGTGTCGAGGTGAAGAACGCCTCGTCGGCGGTGTATACGTCATACGGCTGGAGATCGCACTCTTCGGTGGGGATGCCCAGCTCACGCGCGATGTCCAGCGTCGCCTGGCGCGTGACCCCGGCCAGCGCCTGCAGCGTCCTCGGCGTCTTCAGCACACCATCCTTCACCAGGAAGAAGTTCCCGCCCTTGTTCTCGGTCAGGCGCCCCTCGTGGTCGAGCAGGATGCCCTGAGCCATGGGATCGACGAGCTTGGTCTCCAGCTCGGCGAGTGTGTAGGCCATGCGCGAGCGGTTCTTGATCTTCGGGTCCAGCGACTGCGCGGGCATCATGCGCGAGGGCGGCGTGACTGCGTGGCAGCCGCGGATGTAGAACGCCGCCCAGTAGGTCAGGTCCATGGGCGCGGTGTGCAGCATCACCGTCGGCACCCGCCTGGCGCTCTGGTCGCCGCTCATGGGGTAGCCGCCACGCGAGATGTTGTGCACCAGCCACAGGTCCATCTCGGGCGGGTAGCAGTCGGCGTTGCGCTCGATCACCTCCAGGCTGAGCGCCAGCATCGCCTCGCGCGGCATGTCGAAGTCATAGCGGCACACCTTCATCGAGTCATACAGGCGCGCTATGTGCGCCTCCAGGCGGAAGGGCACCCGCGCGAAGGTGCGTGTGGATTCGGTGACGCAGTCGCCCAACATCACCGCCGAGTCGAAAATTGAGATCTTCGCCTCATGGTGGGGCATCCACTCCCCACCGACATACGCCAGCGGCTCACTCACGCTGATCCGCCTCTCAGAACTTCACGAATTCTTCGCGCCTGGTGCTGCACACCGGGCACTTCTCCGGCGCCTCGCCCTCGAAGGTGTAGCCGCAGAACGAGCAGACCAGGAGATCGCCGAAGTTGGCGTCACCACCCGCGGCCACCGCCTGGCGCGCGCGCTGATAGAGATCATGATGGGTCTGCTCGGCCTGCAGAGCGTGCTCAAAGGTCTCGTAGGCTCCGTCCTCCTCCTGCTCGTCGGCGACCGCGAGGTAGGCCGGGTACATCTCGGCGATCTCAAAGGCCTCGCCCGCCGCCGCCTCGGCCAGATTGTCGGCCGTGCTGCCGACACCCTCGAGTACCTCGAGATGGCGGCCGGCGTGAAGCTGCTCGGCATACGAAGCTGCCCGGAACAGGCGCGCCACGTTGTGTTTCCCTTCGGCCTCCGCCATCTCCGCGAAGTTCAGGTACTTGATGTGCGCCTGGCTCTCGCCCGCGTACGCCGCCCACAGGTTGTCCTCCGTCATCTTATGCATCCCCGTCGCCTCCTCTGCCTGTCCGGCCGGTCGCTCCTCGGTGATGATCTCGACCGCCTCCCCCACGGTCACCCCCTGCGCTCCGCCTCCCTCAACCACACCCGGCGCCGCCTGCTCACCTCGAAGCTGCTGCTCGAGATCGGCGGCCTGGTCCAGATCGCCCACCAGCACCGCGCCCACCAGCTCTCCGTCGCGCATTACCAGTTTGCGATAGCTGCGGCTCTCGCGATCGGCGGTCACCTCAATCTCGAACTCGTCGGGATCCTCGGGGGTGGCGATGCCCATCGCGCAGAACGGGATACCGGCGGCGAGCTGGAAGTTCACGCCCACCGCACCGGCGTGCTCTCCGGCGCCACCGGCCATGAAGATCCCCGCGGCCTCGCCCTGATCCTGGGAGTTGCGCCATGAGGTGTTCACACGCGGCGCGCGCCACACTCGATCGTAGGCCTGAGCAACGTCGCCGGCGGCGTAGATGCCCTCGACCGAGGTGCGGAAGCGCCGATCCACGAGGATGCCGCGATCACACTCTACACCCGCACTCTCGGCCAGATCGAGCCTGGGCAGCGCGCCGATAGCCACGCCGACCAGGTCACAGGCGATGGTCGCGCCGCCCCTGGTGCGCACGGCGCTTACCCGTCCGTCTTCGGACTCGAAGGCCTCCACCTCATCGCCCGCCACTACCTGCACGCCCCAGTCGGCGAGCGCATCGGCGATGATCGCTCCGGCGTGCTCGTCGAGCCCCGGTGCGCCCACCTGCGGCCCGCGCACAAGCTGAGCGATCTCCAGTCCGCGCGCGTGGAAGGCGCGCACGAATTCGAGCCCCAGCAGGCCGCCGCCCACCACCACCGCGCGTGCGCCTGCGCTTGCGAGCGTCGCGATGCGTTCGGCATCCGCGAAGCTGCGGAAGTACGCGATGCCCTCAGCCTCGGAGCCCGGCCAGGTGCCCCGGCGGGGTACCGAGCCGGTGGCCAGCAGCAGCGAGTCGTACGCCACTTCGCGCCCGCCGGCGCACATGACGATCCGTGCGCGTACATCCACCCCGACCACGCGCTCGCCCAGCACCAGCTCAATGCGCTCGGCCGGGAAGCTCCTCGCCACGCTGAAGACGTTCTCGCGGTCCATGCCGCCGATGAAGTCGGGCAGCATGGGCCGGGCGTAGAAGTCCACGCTCTCTTCGGAGATGATGGTGATCGCGCCCTCGTCGTCGAGGGCGCCGATGGCGCGCGCGGCACTGCGCCCGGCCGCCGAGTTGCCCACAATCACGTAACGGTGGCCCGGCGCACGCTCTTCGACCCGTGCCACCTTGCGGAACTTGCGCAGCGGGTCACGCTCCTGCGGCCCGAAGGCCGTGAACGGCGAACCGCATGACGGACAGGTGCGCGGAGGTGCGGAGCCCCGCGCGACATGACCACACACACTGCAGACCCATCTCATGCCCATCCCACTCTCTCCCCCACCTTGAGCATCCGGGCCCGCCTCGCACTCATGGCCGCAGACGCTCATCCGGCGCGCCGCCGACTCCGGCAGGCGGAAACGGAGCTTCGCCGGGCAATCCGCGCATCCCTCCGGGGCAGGCGCGTGGCCCATCCCGCGGGCGCCCCGTCACGGGAACACGCGGTGGCCGGTCACGCCCAGGATCGCGTCTATGATCAGCCACAGGCCCGCCGCGCTGTACTCGCCCAGCACCAGCCCCAGGAACGGCACCTGCAGCGAGCGATAGAGGTTCACCGAGCCGTAGCGCGTGACCAGCGCCTTGGCCGCCCAACCGATCAGGAAGGGGAACCACATGCGTGATGCTTCAAAGCCGGTGCCCACCACGTAGGCGATCGGGTGCAGGGGGAACCACAGGAAGAGCTGGCGGGCGCGGATGAGCAGCGCGCAAATCCCGGCACCCACGCCCAGCGCAATGAGTCGATCGGGCTCGACGCCCGTCTGATTCACGATCATGTTCTTGAGGCTCTCGGCGTTGCCGCGCGGACCGCTGATGAAGAACCAGCCGTGCATGGCCAGCGCGCCCTTGGCATAGGCGACCTGCAGGGTCGCCCAGTAGGAGATGAGGATGGCGACCGCCACCGCGACAGCCATGGCGTAGTACATGTGCCGACGATTGATGCGCGCATCGTCGGCCATCTTGAGCCCGTGCATGATCTGCGGCATGAGGAAGCTCTTCAGGTCAAACGCGTAGACGTACTCGGTGAAATTGAGGATGGTCAGACTCGCGGGCGCAAAGGCCGCGGAGCCGGCCAGGCCGGTGAGCACCACGCTCGGGCGCATCTGCACCGCCTTGGCGAAGAGGATGCCGCTCTCAACCACCAGTCGGGCCATGCCCCAGCAGATGATCAGGAAGATCGTCCAGGTGAGCGCCGCCACGATCAGCGACATGCCCGCGACATTGAGCCACACGATGACTATCAGGCCACCGACCAGGAGCCCCCAGAACGCGACCGGCACCGACATCGCTTCGGGACGCGCGTCCCGGCTCACGGGCGTCCGCCGCCGGCCCAGGAAGCTGCCCCACATCTCGCCCAGATGGCCGCGCGCCACCCACAGACCGTAGGCGACGTAGACCAGGAAGGCGCCCTGGTACTGGTTCGGCTCGGTGCGGGCCAGCAGCGGCTCATTCCCGAGGGCATCGAACAGCGCGTGTTGCAGGCGCCCGAACCACCAGAAGGCCCACAGCGAAAGGGAGATCTCGGTAGTCAGGAAGTAGGCGAAACCGATGACCGCGAAGTGCACGTAGATGGGCGACCGCAGCATCCGCCATGGTCTGCCGGTCACGCCCGACAGGAAGCTGATGCCCTGCAGCTTGAGCTGGGGCGTGCCCGGATAGTAGCGGTTCAGGGCGTTGAGGTTGTGGAGGAGGAACGGTATGCCGAAGCCGAGCCACAGCAGCCGGTTGCGGAAGAACGGCACGGCGGAGATGCCGTGGCGGTCGGGTATGATCATCTCCAGCGGAAGCTGCACCAGCGGGAAAATCAGGTTCTCGCGCTCGACCCACTGTTTGCGCACGATCGAGCCCAGGCAGAACATGGTCAGGTAGAGGCCGATGGTAAGGATGGTCCACGCCACCAGCGGCGTGGCCCACTGATCCCAGGGGATGCGCGCGCCCGGCGGCAGGCCATCGTAGAACCAGCGCACGGCGGTGCTGTCGGGGGCGGGCGCGATCCACTCGGGCAGGTACTGGAAGAAGGTCTCCTCCCACTTGTTCTCAGGCGTCGCCATGTAAAACGGCGCGGTCATCACCGGGAAGAGGTAGAGCGCAAGGCCGAAGGTGGGGATGCCCGCCGCCACCAACATCATCGCGGTGACGATCAGGTTCTCCTCCGGCCGCAGGGCCAGCCGCCGCGAGATGTGCGTACTCACCCAGGTCAGCGGCAGCACCAGTACCAGCAGCAGAAAGACCGGCCCGACGGGGAAGTGGCAGCCTCCCAGCTCCGAGGCGAACATGAAGCCGGTGGTATACGGAATGGCCACGCACAGGATGGCGACCCCGAGCAGGCCCAGCAGCAACGCACGAGGCGTCAGGCGAGCGGCGTCGGCGCGACCTTCGCACTCATCGGCCATGGCGATTTCATCGGACTGCCGCACGCTGCGGGGCCTCCCTGCGGGGGCCTGACTGCACGCTCGGTCGGGAGCGCCACAGTTCACCGCACAACCCACCGCCACCTGCCTCACGCGTGTCGTGATGCACGACGCCGCCGATGAGGCGTATACTCACATGCGTTCGCCGTCATCGTTCGTGGCGGCGCTCCTTCCCGGAACACCGCTCCGGGCGTGGCGAACGCCACCGGGAGGCCTCACGGGATCGCCGCCCCGTAATCATTGCCCACGTAGTAGAGGTGCGCGTCGATGTCGTCGATGGTGATCTCGATGCCCTCGCCCGGGCGCACCGTCCCCAGCCGCCGGCGCGCATGCAGGTCCCACAGCTCCGACTCGGCCTGGAGCGGCACGCTGAGCGTCACGGTTGCCCCCGCCGGCACGCCCTGGTAGTTCGACACCAGGATCGCCATCTCGCCCCCCAGCGCCATGCCGCACACCTTGATGCGCTCGTCGCTGCAACTCAGGCCGACGATGGGCACACCGTCGGCGAAGATGTCCTCGACAGGCGCGACGATGTCAATGGCCTCCGCGTGGTACTTGAAGTGCCACGGATCGAAGTTGCCGTAGTAGTAGTACGTCACCCCCCTCGCCCCGTTGGCCAGCGCTTCGAGCACCATGTCGCGCGTGCGCACCGGGTCATACTCTCCGTAGGTCCCGGTGCTCAGCCACGGGATGATATCATTGCGCTCCAGCAGCGCGCGATTGGCCGCGATGGTGTCGGCGACGCGCATGCGGTCGCCCGCGGTGTAGAGGCTGGGCATGGCGATGTCGAGCAGGTCCGGGTAGAGATTGCCCCACGCGAACAACCCGTCGTTGAGCGGCGTGGTCGGCATGGTGCGGTAGCTGCCGTAGATGATCGGCAGGTCGGTCCCGACCGCCTCCTCGGTAGCGCGCCGGATGTCCTCGTGGATCTCGCGCCCCATGGCCGCGCGGAACTCGTCCCAGTCGGTGAAGCCGCCCTCCTCGAAGCGCGCCCGACAGCGCCGGCAGCGCGGCGCCTCCTGCGAGCCGGTCCAGTAGGCCTCGATGTCGTAGAAGATGTAGTCCGGGCGGATCCACGCGGCGTGCTGCGCGAAGCTGGCGTGCTCCCGCTGGTAGAACTGCCCGCGATAGGCCGGGCAGACGCCGCGCCCGGGGCCGTCGTCGAGTACCGACAGGGTCTCCTCCTCGTCGCGATCGCTGCTGAGCGCCCCCGCCGGCGACTCGTTGATGATAATCGCCATGCCCGCGGCGCGCGCCGCTGCAAGGGCCTCCCGGTAGTGCGGCAGGTTCTCTTCCTTCCAGTAGCGCGGGAAGGTGCCCAGGGCGTTGAAGCCCATCTCCTTCATGTTCACGATACCGTCGGGCCAGCTGTCATACCAGCTTGAGATGCCCATCCACGCCAGGCTCACATGCAGGCGCTCGCACGGCCGCGCCGTCGGTATCTCCATCGATTCCCACACGATGCGCCGCTCGTTCTCGGGACCATTGCCCGCATCGCCGTACATGTACAGCACGTCCCGCTCGCCCACGGGCAGTGTGCTGCGCAGGTAGAACTCGCGCGTGCGCCCGCGGTTGCATTCGATGGCGTAGCGGCGGAAGGTGCGGCCCTCGTGCTCGACACGCGTGGGCACCAGCTCCGCCGGGCTGACCTCGACCGACTCAGGCAGATCGAGCAGCAGCGTGCACGGTCCGCGGTAGTCGTCACCCGAACGCGCGTCCATCACCGCAACCTTGGTGCGTATGAAGCGGTTGGCGCAAATACCGTGCACCGCATGGTGCGACGAGAAGGCCACACCCTCGGTGACGATGGTCACGCGGTCGGCCTCATCCGGCTCAAGTGCCGGCAGGTCATCAGCCCCACGCACCACGGCCATCTCGTCGCTGCAGATGAACTGCTTCTGCGCGACTATCTGCACCGCGAGATAGCGGCCCTTGAGGCCCACCGGCAGGCGGAAGTTGTGCACCCACGCGATGCCCTCCTCGGGAAGATCCCAGGCGGTTGGTGACAGGTCGTCGAGACCGCGCTTGTGCCGCTCACTCACCTGGTAGTAGTCCTCGCCGTCGGGGCTGAGCAGCACCCGCACCTCATCCGGGAAGACCAGCCCGCCCTGCTCCGCGCCGCCCAGCAGGCGGATGACCACCGCATCGATGGGCTGCACCTGCCCGAGGTCGGCGAAGATGGTGACCAGCGGTGAGTGCTGCCAGCACACCGCGACCGGCTCGAACCAGATGCGCTCGTCCGAGCGCTCGCCGAACCGCCCGTCGGTGAGGTCCAGCGTGTCGGTCTCGTTGGTGGTCAGCCGATAGCCGGGGGATGGCGCGTAGCGCAACTCCAGGCCCTCGACCAGGTTCCCGGGCGCGATCATCTCCCGGAACTGCTCGCGGCGGTCGAAGACGTTGTCGCGCCACTCCGGCACCACGTCCGGCGGGGCCGGCAGCTCTTCCGCCTCGCCCTCCGCCGCCAGCACCGCGATCTCGTCCATCACCAGATACTGCCACAGCGCGAAGTCGAGCCGGACGTAGCGCGCGCGGTAGCCCGCATCGATCACGAACGCGTGCACTGTGCCCTCGGTGGGCTCGATCGGCTCGTAGGTCAACGCCGGGTTGTCGTCAGGATGGGTCTTCTTCGTGAGCGTGCGCACGCGCGTGAAGTGCTCGCCGTCGGCGCTGAGTGCGAGCTGGATGTCCTTCGGTGCGGTGTCCTGGCCGGTGATCGAGGTCTGGATGCGCATGACCACCTGCCCCACGGACTCGACCTCGCCCAGGTCCAGCGTCACCCGCACGTGTTCCTGATAGGCCCAGCCGACCACGGTGCGGTCATGCCAGATGTGCTGGTCGTCGCGCGTGGAGAGCGCGCCATCGGTGAGCTGCGCGGCGTCGTCCTGGTCCTGCGTGGGCGCGTAGGTCGGCTCGGGCTGCAGCTCGGCCGGCGCGCCCAGCGCCAGGTTCTCGCCGGTCATGAGCGCATCCCAGTCGGCCTGCCCACCGTCCTGGGCGTAGATCGCCCAGTGATCATCTGATCGAATCGGCTCGGCTGCGGCCGTCTGCGCCCCGAACATCACCACCAGGCACGCCGTCAGGACTCCCGACACGCCGCCGCTGAGCATCATCTCGCGACCTCCTCGATCGCCGGGCAATTGCCGGCCTGCGCAGCGCATGCAGGACAGTCGGCGGGTTCCGCGGAAAGGGCACGCCGACCTGCGCACGGCGTCAGGAGGAGGGCTCATGCGAGCGCGACCGCACCATCTGCTCGACATCATCAGCCAGCACGGGGCCGGCACGCCCTTCCGGCCGGCCGCCTGCGGCCACGCCGTCCACCTGGTCGCCAGGAAACTGATCGGCAACCCGGAGACGATGGTCGAGTTCGTGGTAGACGCGGACGACATCTGCGCGCCGTGCGTCCACCTGGTCGATGGCCGGTGCGACGATGTGCTGAGGCAGCTCGACCCTCCCATCTCCAAGCAGGAGTACAACGATGACCTCGACCGCCGGCTGCTCGAGTTCCTGGGTATGCGCGAGGGCCAGGTCATGAGCTTCCGCAAGTTCCTGGGTGTCATCCGCGAGCACCTGGCCGGCATTGAGGCGATCTGCGCGCATCCCGGTGAGGACCCGGCGCAGCGGCTGGCGAAGCTTACCCGCGGGCTCGAGAAGCGCGGAGCGTAGACCTCGAAGGGGCGACCTCATGATCCACACACGATGTGACAGACCGGTTGTCCGCGTCGCGGTCATCATCATCGTCGGCGTGCTGGGAGCTGGTATCGTGAGTGCGAAATCAGGCAGCGTGCTGGTGACGGCCGAGATGCGCGGCAACGCGATTCGCAACTGCGAGCGCTACGAGTGGGCCGCAAGCTTCCGCGACGCCCTGATCGCACAGCTTGAGCCGTGGATGGCCATGTCCGACGAGGAGCTGTGGGCACTGCTGCCCGGACAGGACATGCCGCGGGACGCGGGCGTCAACCGCGATGGCGCCGGCTGCCCGAACTGCGGCCAGGAGCATTACAACGCGCCCTACAGCCCCTCGCGCTGGCTCATCGACTTCCAGGGACACCCGTGGCAGGCGCAGTGCCGCAACTGCGGCGAGTGGTTCCCCAAGAACGACTTCGCCGCCTACTACCAGAGCGCGCTCGACGAGCACGGCAAGTTCCACCTGGGCGCCGGCGACCCGCGCTTCCTGGCCGCGCCCGAGGGTACGGACCCGCGCTGGGTTGACGATGGCACGGGGCTGGAAGTCGATGGCCACAAGTGGTTCTTCACCGCATACTACGCCTTCCGGCTGTGGCAGCAGATGCTCGACGTCGCCGAGAAGGCCGCCATCGTCTACACGCTTACCGGCGATCCGCTCTACGCCCACAAGGCGGGCGTGCTGCTCGACCGCATGGCCGACCTCTACCCCGAGATGGACTACATGCCGCACTACCGTCTGGGCATGGAGGCATCCACCGGCGGCTCGGGGCGCGGTCGCGTTCAGGGCATGATCTGGGAGACCTGGACCGCCCAGATGATCTCGCTCGCCTATGACGAGATCTACGACGCGCTCCTGCAGGACCAGGAGCTGGTGGAGTTCTCCGCGCGTATGTCCGCGCGCTACGGAACCGACGACAAGTCCTCGCCTGAGGCGATCGCCCGGCACATCGAGGACCACCTGATCCGCGAGTTCATCATCGGCGTTGAGGACGGGCGCATTCAGGGGAACCCGGGGATGCACCAGCTCGGCATGGCCTGCGCCGCCATCGCGCTCGATGATCCGATCGAGACCCCGGCGGCGCTGGACTGGCTGTTCGCGGTCGATGGCGGCGCCATCCCCTTCATCATGCATGAACGCCTCAACCGCGACGGCTTCAGCGACGAGTCGGCGCTGGGCTACTCGCGCATCCCGGCGCTCTCGTTCTACCGGGTGGCCGAACTGCTGCGCCGCTACGGCGGCTACGACCGCCACGACATCCTGCGCGACTACCCCAAGTTCCGCGCCTGCTACACGCTTGGGGCCGCCGTGCGCATGCTCGACAACTACTCGCCCAACTGGGGCGATGGCGACAAGTGCATGAACTACTCGGGGCGCACCGGCCTCACCATCGACGTGCCCATGGCTCTGCAGGGCTGGGAGGTCTTCCACACGCCGGAGATCGCGCGCGAGGTCTGGTTCGCCAACGGTAGGACTCTCGACAACCTGTTCGCCGCACGACCGACCCGCCCTCAGCAGCCCCAGGGCATCCACTGGCCCATCTACGCCCGGGAGCCGGAGGCGATCCTCGCCGACCTGCGCGCCGCCGTCGCCGCCGACCCCGGCCCGCTGCGCAGCTACAACTCCGGCGGCCACGGGCAGGCGGTGCTGCAGGCCCCGTACCGCGAAAATGGCCGCGCGCTGGCGCTCTACTACGGCCGCATGTACGGCCACGGTCACCACGACCGGCTCAACTATCTGCTGGTCGCCCGCAACGTGGTCATGACCCCGGACATGGGCTACCCGCTCTACACCGGCCAGTGGCCCAAGCGGTTCGGCTGGGTCGATCACATCATCAGCCACAACACCTGCATGGTCAACGACACCAACCCCGACGCGTCCTCCTTCTCGGGCAAGACGCGCCTGTTCTCCGAGGCTGGCCCGGTGCGCGTGGCCGAGGTGGACGGCGGCGACATCTACGAAGGCGTCTCCACCTACCGCCGCTGTATGATCATGGTGGACGTAGACGAAACCGACTCCTATGTCCTCGACCTGTTCCGCGTGCGCGGTGGCGCCAACCACCGCCTCATCCAGAACGGTGGGGGGCCGGAGGTGACCACCGAGGGCCTGCAGCTCACCGCCCAGCCCACCGGCACCTACGCGGGCCCGGACATCGCCTACGCCGAACAATACGATGGCGCGCACAACTCCCGGTACAGCGGTACCGGATTCTCCTACCTGGAGCGGGTCGAGAAGGCCGGGCCCGCGAGCGAGTTCTCCGTGGACTGGCGCATGGTCGAGCCGCGCCGCACCATGCCCGAGGACTGGGAGGCGCACCTGCGCGTGCACAACCTCGCTCCGGTGGACGAGGTCGCGCTGTGTGACGGTATCCCGCCGCTCTACAAGGGCAACCCCGAGCGCCTGCGCTACCTGCTGCGCACCCGATACGGCGACGACCTGACCAGCCAGTTCGTGTCGGTGCTCGAGCCCTACGGCCATGACCCGATCATCGCGAGCGTCCGTCTGCTCGACAGTGCCGCGGATGCCGACCGCTTCTTCGCGGCGGTTGAGGTGACCCTCGCCGACGGCCGCCGCGACGTCCTCCTCGTAAGTGACGAGCCCGAACAGGCTTCCGCCGGCGGGGTGAGCATGGACGGCCGCATCGGCTTCGCGCGCTTCGACGGCGATCAGGTGGTGGCGCGCGTGCTCGTCGAGGGCACGCACCTCGACGCCGCTGGGCAGGCCATCGACCTGCCGCTGGCGGCGATCACCGGCACGCTCGCGGGCTTCGACGACTCCGATCCGGACAACGTGCTGCTGGATCTTGCGGGCGCCGACCTCAGCGAAGATGTCGTGGGCCGCTACATCATCTTCGACAACGCCGAGCGCTCGGACGCGAGCTACCGCATCGAAGCGGTGGTTGACGCCGACACCATCAGCATCGGCGCCAAGTCGCTCATCGAGCGCCTCGCGGACCCGCAGGACTACCAGGCGGGCGTGCTCTACACCATCCA
>CAZTZN010000013.1:0-5283 GCA_964617715.1 uncultured Armatimonadia bacterium
CGGGCTGGCGGCGGAAGTATAACAGAGCCGGGTGCGCGAGGGGAAGGTCCGCTCGCCGGCAGACGGCCTGCCGGCGTGACCATGCCCGGCTTGCCCCCATGCCCCGCGAGACGGCCCACGCGGGCGGCTGTGAAGAGCTGCCCTCCGAACGACATCCGTCGGCGTCGTGCGCCAGGATGGCTCGGCCCATCGTTGAAGCTCTCTTGCACAGAGTCAAGTTCCTTCGGGGCGAGGGAGGCCGCGCAATGCGCGCTACGCCAGCCTCCGTCTCGGCGGCTGGGCGACGAACTCGGTCATGGTCAGCGACGCGTTGGGATGACGCTGCACCAGTGAGCACGGCAGCTTCGCCGTGACCTCGCCGTGCAGCACGCGCCGCACGACCGCGCGCTGCCACGGGCGGTTGGCGTAGAGCCGGATCTCGCGCGCGGCGAGGATCTCCCTCATGCCGATGGTAATCGCCAGCCGCGGGATCAGCGGTATGTTGCCATCGGCGACGGTCACCGAGTTGATGGTGCGTGTCTCGCGCGAGAGTTCCAGCACGCGCGTGGGCAGGTCGGCGAACTGTTCGGGCGTCATCTCGATGCCCGGCTCGGGCGGCTCGTTGAAGGCGATGTGCCCGGTGATGCCGATGCCGCCGTAGCAGATGTCAACGCCACCGAGTTCTGCGATGCGCCGCGCCACCGCCTCGGGATCGTGCGGGTCGGGGAAAACGATGTTGTCGGGGGAGGGCGCCAGCTCCGGGTCCATCAGGTCGAGGAAGCTGCGCTGCATGTGCCCGCGGAAGCTCAGTGGGTGGTCGATGGGCAGCCACTCACCGTCATCGGTGAGATACTCGTCCATGTTGAAGGCCACGAGGTTGCGCAGGCTGATGCGTTCGAGGTTGCAGATGCGTGCCATGCGCCGGTACTGCCCCACCGGCCCCACCGGGAGGATGAACACCGTGGGTTTGCCGAGGGCGTCGTTGGCGCGTACCTGGTTGAGCATGGTGCGCGCCATGTCATGGTAGAGGTCCTGGTCGGTCTCCAGCACCTCGACCCGGATCGGCGAGCCCTCGCCGAGTTTCTCCGCGGGGATGGTTGTCACGTCCATCGCTCTGCCTCCAGTGTGCCCGGTGTCATCACGAGCGACCGCGCGCCCCGTCCGCTTGCCCTGGCGACTTCTGCGCGGGCACGTTCCCGCCCTCCCCGAACGCCCTCGAGGGGCCGTCTACCGGCGGCTGCGCAGCAGCCACGCCGCCATCGCCGCCGGGATGCCCGCCAGCACCAGCGCCATGATCCCGAAGTCCAGCACCGCCGACGTCCACGACAGCGCCGCGCCGAAGTACACGTCGAACTGCCCGCGCAGCGCCGAGTCCGGCGGCAACTTCGAGACTCCGAGGATGATCAGCGCCAGGGCCGCCGTGGCGGCGGCAATCGCCGGCACGCTCTTGGGCAGATCAATTTCGCTGGGTGCCAGCTCCGCGCCGATGCTCAGCGCCAGGTAGAGGAAGACCCAGGTGCGCCATGCGTGGTAGTCCAGGCCGGTCAGCACATCCGCCAGCCGCCGCCAGTCGGCGGTCATGGTCAGTTCCGCGGGGTCGCCGGGCACACCCAGCAGCGCTGACGCCGCCCACAGCCCCAGGGCCCCGGCCACCAGCGGCATCAGCGCCGCGAAGCCGGTTGCCAGCCAGGGCAAGGCCACCGGCGCCCACGGCCGCCCCGGCTGACAGTAGCCGCGGCCCTCTTCGTCCACGAAGAAGAACACGAGTCGCCGCACGGTGTAGCCACCCAGCAGGTAGCCCAAGGCGTGACTGCTCTCGTGCAGGATGTTGCCGGGCAGGCGGAGAAACCCCACCAGCCATCGGCGTACGGGGGCTCTCCCCCACGTCGCGCGCAGGACCCACTCGAAGACCATGCGCGAAGCGACGTAGAGGAAGACCGCCTCGCCCGCCACCAGCAGGACGCGTCGGATGAGTTCAAGCACGGAGGGCATGACGCGTATTATAGCACACCGCCGAGCGGCCGCCGTTGCCGTCGGCCGTCGCCGTTTGCCGTCTGCCGTTTGCCGTCTGCCGTTTGCCGTCTGCCGTTCGCCGTTCGCTGGTAGCTGGTAGCTCTCACGGAGTGAGACCATGAAAGTCACCGTTGTCGGAGCCGGACATGTCGGAGCCACGTGCGCGCAACGCCTGGTCGAAGGCGATATCGCGGACGTCTACCTTGTGGATATCGCCGATGGCCTCGCCGCGGGCAAAGCCCTCGACCTGGCGCAGGCCGCGCCGCTGGTCGGGCACAGCCGTCGCATTGAAGGCGGCACCACTTACGAGCCCGCCGCGGGCTCTGATGTGGTGGTCATCACCGCGGGGGTGCCGCGCAAGCCGGGCATGTCGCGCGATGATCTGCTCGCCACCAACGGCAAGATCATTACCTCGATCGTCGAGCAGGTCTCGGCCCATGCGCCCGATGCCATCATCATCATGGTCACCAACCCGCTGGACGTTACCACGCATATCGCCATGCAGGTCTCCGGCCTGCCGCGCGAGCGCGTCATGGGCATGGCCGGCGCGCTCGACACCGCGCGCCTGCGCTGCTTCATCGGCATGGAGCTGGGGTGCGCGGCGCGCGATGTGCAGGCGATGGTGCTGGGCGGCCACGGCGACTCGATGGTGCCCCTGGTCAGCTCCGCGACCGTCGGGGGTGTGCCCGTCGCCAATCTGATCGCGCCCGAACGCCTGGCGCAGATCATCCAGCGCACGCGCGATGGTGGCGCGGAGATCGTCGGGCTGATGAAGACCGGGAGCGCGTTCTACGCGCCCTCGGCGGGCGTGATGGACATGGTCGCCTCGATCCTGCGCGACGAGGGCCGGGTGCTGCCCGCCTCAGTGCTGCTGCAGGGCGAGTTCGGCATCGATGACACCTTCGTGGGCGTGCCGGTGCGCCTCGGCGCCGGCGGCGTCGAGGAGATCGTCGAGTGCGAGCTGTCGGACGACGAGCTGGCCGCGTTGCGCGCGTCGGCCGCGCATGTGCGCGAGACCGTGGCCGCGTGGGAGCGCCTCAAGAACGCGTAACCGCATCGCTTCCGTTCCAGGGGACACCGATCATGCGCACGGCAACGATGCTGATTCTCGTGGTGGGGATGATGGCGATGGCAGCCGCGGGCTACGCCGCCGATCCCGACTGGCGTACCCGGCCACCAATTACCTACGTGCTCGACTACGGCCGGGGGCACCTCGACAACCCCGAGTACATCGCGGCGGTCGCGGCCTCGCCCCCGACCTTGCTGCACCTGGGTAAGGATGTCGTGATGAGCCACAACTGGGGGCCGATTGCGGGCGTGGGCGGTGAGAACCAGGCCGGCGGGCGGGGCGATGCCATCCGCCGTCTGACGCCTGCGGAGACCCGCGAGCGTTTCCGCCAGCTCAAGGAGATGGTGGCCGGGCTGCACGCGGCGGGCGTGCGCTGGGTGATGCCCTACATCTGCTCGATCACGCTCGGCGGCAGTCACATCCGGCGCACGGGCTTCTGGGAGTTCTACGATCACTGGGACGAGTATCGCGAGTTCGGCCTGCCGCCGCGCCCCGAACTTGACCCGGCCGAGTGGATGCAACGCAACCCCGATGGCTCCATGAAGTCCACTTACGGCGTGAGGCCGGACGTGGACGAGTTCTATCCCCCCTATGAGCCCAACATGCGCTACGCCGCGTGCGTCAACAACCCCGGCTGGCGCACCTGGATCGACGCCGTCGCCCGGCTGGTAGCGGCGGTCGGCTACGACGGCGCCTTCATCGACAACGGCGGCACCCAGCAGTGCTACTGCCGCTTCTGCCAGGCCAAGTACCAGGACTGGCTGCGCGAGCGCTATGTGGATGAGGAGATCCCCGCACTCTTCGGCGTCCCGCCCGGACACGAAGTGCCCCTGTCGGTGCGCCCCGCCCGAGGCGAACCCGTCACCCTCGGGTGGGTCGAGTCCCAGCGCTTCTGGCGTCACAGCATCCACGAGCATCAGCAGGCCATTCGGCGGGCAGGCGCGGAGGTCAGCGGCAGCTTCATCCTCTTCCCCAACGGTGGGCACCACCGGCCCGAATCGGTGCGCAATGCCTTCCAGGACAGCGATTACATCATGTATGAACTGTCGGTGGGCGACTACGGCACCCACCCGGGGCTGGTGCGCTCACGCATCATCAACGACATCGCCATGGTCGTCCGCAATGATCACGTGTGGCAGCTCAAGTACACGCTGAGCGTGCGCGAGCTGGTCTCGCCGCTGCTGCTCACCCGCGCCGGCTACCCGACTGCGAAGGCGGCCTTCGAGCTGAACCCCGAAACCGCGGCGCTGGGCAATGCCGAGGCGGCGGCCTTCGGCTCCGGCGCCGGCTTCCTGCTGCGGCCACGGTGGAACGAGTACGCCGAGGTGCTCAACCGCTACCGCGCTTTCTTCGAGGACCATGAGGACCTGTTCGCGGGCTACGTGCCCTATGCCCAGGTGGGCATCGCGGCCTTTGGCGACCAGAACTTCTACGGCAACCAGGCGCATACCAACACGGTCAGGCAGGTCACCGCCGAGCTGCTCGATGCCCATGTGCTCTTCGACTACCTGACGGAGGACCGCTTCACGCCGGAGGCGCTGGCGGAATACCGCGCGGTGGTACTCGCGGACGTGAAATACATGAGTCGCGAGCAGATCGATGCGCTGGACGGCTACGTGCGCGCCGGCGGCCATGCGCTGGTCATCGGCGAGACGCCGACGCATGACCTGCGTGTGCGACCGCTGGATCCGCAGAGCCTGCCCCCGGCCCTGCGCCCGGCTCCTGAGAACGACAACCTGCATCAGAACCTGCCCTACGGTGCCGGCGCGTGGCTGCGCTACTCGCGCGTGCCGCTGGATGAGGTCGCGCAACTGCTCGAGCGCAGCGCGGACGTGGTGGACATCGCGCCCGAGGCCGGGCCCGGCGTGCGCGTGAACACCTTCATCGAGCCGGACGCGGGCTCGCGGCTGACGCTGCACCTGGTCAACTACGACACGCCACTGGGCGTTGAGCCGGAGCCGCTGGTGGACAAGACGAATCTGGTGCTGAGTCTGCCCCTGCCCGCGGGCGCGAGCGTGACCGGCGTAACGGCCTTCGACCCCGACGCTGATGATCCGAAGGCGCTGGCGCACAATACCCGCGACGGCCGAGTACAGATCATGGTGCCGTCGCTGCATATCTACGAGGTGTTGCGCATCGACCTGCGGTAGGGCGGGCGGAGGACAACGACAACGGCCGGGCCGGTCAGGCGACCGGCCCCTCCGAACGGCACACGGAGGATG
>CAZTZN010000013.1:5383-43578 GCA_964617715.1 uncultured Armatimonadia bacterium
GACGACGAGGACCCGCCGACACTCCTGTCCCCGGGCCATTGCCTCCGCGCGCTCGCCGGGCGGCAGCCGATACGCACGAAGGCCGAGACAACGGCCGGGCCGGTCAGGCGACCGGCCCCTCCGAACGGCACACGGAGGATGAATCGGGTCGGCTTCTCCGAACGGCCGAGGGCGGACGCATCGGGTCGGCCCCTCCCAATGGCAGCCGACGACGAGGACCCGCCGACACTCCTGTCCCCGGGCCATTGCCTCCGCGCGCTCGACCGGCTGCCGGGCGCGGTCGTCGGTGACGCAGTGCAGGCGCCCCCGCCTGCACGGACCCGCAGCAGACACCGGAGCCGTGCGAGAACGGGCAAGCCCGCGCTAGCGCTGGAAGTTGTAGGAGATGCCCAGAAACTGATGCCGGCGGTCGTCACCGCGCGTGTTGTTGAGTTCCAGCCGATAGGCGATACCCAGGTCACCGCTGAGCCGGTACGACAGCCCGGAGGAGAGCGAGTAGAGCGTGCGGTTCTCGCGGAAGCGCAGCTCCCCCAGCAGGCCGTAGCTCACCTCGGGGTTGACCGTCCAGGTGAGGCGCTCCCAGCTCCGCTGAAACTGCACGAGAGCGCCCACATCGCCTACCCAGTCGTCACCCGTGGTCAGGTCCTTGCTGGCCCCTGCCGTCACCTCGATGAAGCCCTCGCCGAAGTGCCGGCGCAGTCCGCCCGCGATCAGTGTCTGCACCTGATCGAAGTCGTGATCGCCCTCGGTGGAGATGGCGATCAACGGGTTCCACCGGTCGGCAGGGCGCTCGCGGAAGAGATAGCGCACCCAGGTCTTGAGGCGATCATACTCCTCCTGCTCGGTGAGTGAGCGGTCGTAGTCCGAGTCGACGGTCAGCTCCAGGCGGACCCCTTCCCACTCGCTGGCCCACACGCCGTCAAGGGCGGTGGCGAAATCGTACTCGCTCTCTCCGCCCACGTGCTCTTCGGTGACATTCGCCACCAGGCTCAGCCGTTCAACCCGCAGCTCGGCCGACGCCACGCGCGGGCCGACCAGGGTGCACAGCGCCATCGCCACTGCAACTATCTGCTTCATGTTCATCTCGGTAGGGTGACCCCCGGCAGGTCCTGGTGACACTAATGCCATGCGCTTACGCTGCGAACAGCGTCCCGTCCACGATCGAGGGCTCCAGCGCGTCGATGTCCGCCAGCGGCACGCCCAGCCCGCGCGCGACGAACTCGGCTCGGCGGTGCGGCTCGACCTTGCGCTGCGCCGCATCCACGCGACAGTAGATCCACCGACAGCGCATCAGGTCCGGCAGCGCCTGCAGGTCCGCGGCGTCGAGGCCGCCCTCCTCGAGGTAGGCCGCGCCGAACACGTGCGCCCGCTCGGCGTCGATGCTGAACGCCGAGGTCAGCGACCAGATGTCGCCCGCGACGACCGGCGCGTCGCGCACCGCGCAGAAGAACAGCAGTCCGTCGGCGAGATCGACCATCCGTGGCTGATGGCTGGCCCAGTCCCAATCGAACAGCCCGACCACGCGCCCTCGGACGAACTTGAGGTTGGCCGGATGGTAGTCGCCGTGCACCACGGTCGAGGGCAGCGCCCGGTAGGCATCGTCGGGCAGACGATCAACCAGGGTGCAAGCCAGCTCCAGGCCCTCTTCGAGCATGCACACATGCTCGGCGCGCTCGCCGTGGTCGCGGGCATACTCGAGCAGCTCAGACAGTCCGTCCCGGCTGAGTGTGGGTGGGTGGAAGCGCGGCCAGGGCTTCGCCACCGGCGGCTCGAAATCGACTCCGGCCGCGTGTACCCGGGCCAGCAGCCTGCCCGCGGCCGCAAGCTCGCACGCGTTGCCGTGACGATGTTGCCGCCCCTCAATGAAGTGGAACAGCTCGTAAAGCTGCTGGTGATGCACCACCCAGCCGTGCCCGTCGGGGTCCGGCACGGGCTCGGGGGCCGGGATGCCGCGCGCCCGCAGGTGGGCGAAGAGGGCCTGGTCGAAGCACGCCCACTCGGCCCGGGCGTAGCGCGGGTTGCGGCGTCGCAGGATCAGGCGCCCGTCGGGCGTATCAACGATCACCGCGGCATTGGCGGTGCCGCCCCCGGGGGTGAGCTGGTCCTCGCGTACACGCAGGCCCCAGCGCGCCAGCGCATCGCGTGCCTCCTCGAACCCGAGCGACGTGTCGGTCAGTGCCATGTCCGATCACGGTGGTGGTCCAGATTGTGTAATGTACAATTCGCCCCGGGGGATTCGAACACCTGCCGCGGAATCCGATGGCCCAGGTTTCTCCTCGCGCGGGGAGGTCTCCCGCGCGCGGCGGCGAATTTGCACCCGAGATGCATCGACATTCAGCAGGGAGGTAACGCTCGTGAAGACACCCGTTGTGGATCAGGATACGTGCACCGGATGTGGCCTTTGCGCGGATATCGCGCCGGATACCTTCACCATCAATGACGATGGTGTCGCCGAGGTGACCGACCCGAACGGTGATGACGAGGACACCATCCAGGAGGCCATCGACGCCTGCCCGGTCAGCGCGATCGAGTGGGCCGAGTAGGCCCCCTGCCGCACGCATCGTGCTGCGAGACGGGGCGGCCGAGCGGCCGCCCCGTTGCCTTTTGCGCAAGGTGTCGCGCGCGCCGCGAGCGAGCCGGCCAATTACCGACCGCGTGAGCGATTCGAGATGATCCGGTACCACTCAAGCTGTCGCGACGAGAGGGCGTGGGACGCGGTCGGCACCCCCCATCCGGGTGTGCGTCACCCGCGGGCGCGTCGGCGGGGACAGTGGTCGGCGCTCACCGACGGCATCATCATGGCCTTCGCGGGCCTGCTGGTGCTGGTGGCCATCTGGAGCGCCTGGAGCGCCTCGCCGATCGGCCCGGTGCGTGGCTGGACCACCTGGCAGAACGACCGCCTGGGGATCGCGATCAGGTATCCCACAGGCTGGCGCGTGCACGACTTCAGCGCCTCAGGGGTGAGCCACTTCGTGTTCGGCCCTTCCGAGTGGGTGCGCGTGCATCTCATCGTCGGGCCGCCGCAGACATGGGGCCTGCCCGCCGACGCCACGGTCGGCAGGGCTGACTACCGCCTCGCGCGCGTGCTGCACGAGGATACGCGCGAGCTGTGGACCCGCCTGTTCGGGCCCATGCGCGAGGGCCAACCGGCGGGCACCGTGCTCGCCGGCAGGCCGGCGGTGTGGTCGCGATTCGACTACTCAGAGGGCCTGCTTGAGGGCTCCGGCCAGGCTATGACCGGCTGCCGGGCGGCACTGATGGCGCACGGGCAGGTGGTGCTGATGGCCGCGGTCGCCCCGACCGGGAACTGGAGTGAGTTCCGACCGACGGTGCTCGCGGTCCTGCGCAGCCTGCGCGTCGGGGCTTAGTGCGCCTCGGCCTGCGACCTTGCGCCGGTCCACCCGCCCCACTCGCGTACGACGATAGCGATCACAGATACCACGATGATGGCCAGCGAAGCCGCCTGCGCCACGGTGAACACCGGCAGCGGGGCGAAAACCTCCCCTGTCGCTCCCCGACGGAAGTACTCCACCACGAAGCGCACAATCGAGGACAGCACCAGGAAGGCCAGGAAGCGACTGAAGGGCCGGCGCAGCCAGCGCGTCGCCCTCAGCAGCACCGGCAGCGTAAACAGCAACGTCCCGGCGATCGCATACAGTTGCGTGGGGTGTACCGGCACCGGCGGCGCCGAGGTGCTGCTCAGTTGCGGGAAGGTCACCGCCCAGGGCAGGTGGCACTCGTGCCCGTAGCAGCAGCCGTTGAGGAAGCAGCCCACGCGCGCGATGGCGTAGCCCAGCGCGATCCCGGGTGCCGCCAGGTCGAAGATGCGGGCGAAGCTCACCTTCATGACGCGCGCGGCCAGCAGCAGCACCAGCAGACCGCCGGCCAGACCGCCGTGCCAGGACATGCCCCCGCGCCACAGGTCGAACGCGCTGCCGAGTTCGCCCGCGTACTCGCGCCACTCCAGCAACACGAAGCCGATGCGGGCGCCGAGGATCCCGCCCGCGAAGCCCAACAGCCCGGTCTGCAGCGCCTGGGCGCCGGTGAAGCCGTAGCGATCACGATCGAGATACATCCAGGTCAGCGCCGCCATGAAGGCCAGGAGCATCATGACGCCGTAGGAGCGCACCGCCACCGGCCCGATACGACTCACCAGCAACCACGTGATGGCGGCGGGGATCGCGGCCTGGATGACCAGCTCGGCGACCAGTCCGACGGTCAGGCGCATGGCCCGCTCATGTTCGCGGCGCTCGACCCACGTCCAGGCGGTCACCACCGCCAGGAAGAAGACGAATACCGCCGGGATGTGCGCCGGCCCCCACGGGCCGACAACGAACAGCGTCGGGTGCACGCACACTCACGCTCCCTGATCGCGAGTCTCACAGGCCGGCGGCATCCACGGCCACCCCGTCGCGAAGCGAGATCCTCGCGGCCTCCAGCGCGGCGTAGGTGGGCCGCACGGCGCGGCCGGATGCCTCCGGCTCATCCCCCGTGCGCACCGCCCGCAGGAACTCGCCGACCTGGGCGCGGAAGGAGGCCGCGCCATCGACCGGCGCCTCGATGACCCGGTCCTCGAGGCGTACCGCAGCCTGCTCCACCATCATCGCGCCCTCGGTGCCGATGACCAGGCACTCCCATGCGCCCCACGGGCAGTTGAGGCTGTGCTCGTAGGTGGCCATGGCCCCGCGCGAGAGGGCCATCTGCACCGTGACCTCATCGTAGTCGTTCCAGTACTCGTTGTTGCGCCGCCCCTGCGCGAACACCTCGCCCGCCTCGCTGTCGGTGAGCCACAGGATCATGTCCACCTCGTGGCTGCCGTAGCCGTAGAGCACCCAGCCTCCGGCCTGCTCGGGGCGGCGCGCCCACTCGGAGCGGAAGCCCTCGGATCGGCCCAGCCGCCGGCGCAGCACATTGCGCACCTCGCCGATGGCACCGTCGGCGATGAGTTCACGCGCCCGCATGTTGGCCGGGCGGAAGCGCAGAATCTGCGCGACCATCAGCACCACGCCCGCCTCATCGGCGGCGGCGATCATCGCGTCGCAGTCGGCGAGCGCAGTCGCCATGGGCTTCTCGCACAGCACGTGCCTGCCGGCCTGCGCGGCGGCCACCGCCGGCTCGCGATGCAGATGATGGGGGAGCAGCACCGCCACCGCGTCCACCTCGTCATCGGCCACCAGATCGCCCCAATCGGTGTACACCCTGGGCACATCGTACTCAGCGGCGGCCGCGCGCGCGGCATCCTCGTTGATGTCGCACACCGCAACGGTGCGCATGCCCTCGATGTCACGCTGCGCGGGCAGGTGCGCGCCTGCGATCCCGCCGCAGCCGATCACGCCCATGCGCAGGTCCTCGCCCATGGTCGCCCAACCTCCGTTCCGACGCCGCACCTCAAGCAAGCAGGGCCGCCCTGCGTCGGCGGCCCTGCGCAAACCCTCGGCCGTCGCGCTACCCGCCCAGCTTGTCTTCCAGCTTGCGATAGTCGGCCAGGAACTTCTCCAGCCCGATGTCGGTCAGGGGGTGTTTGAAGAGCTGGTGCAGGAGATCGAAGGGCATGGTGCAGATGTGCGCGCCGCACTGAGTGCCGCGGACCACGTGCTCGACCGTACGCGCGCTGGCCAGGATGATCTCGCAGTCGAGATCCTGGTACATCTCCAGCATGGTCGCGATCTCCTCGACCACAAGCATACCATCCCAGCCGATGTCATCCTGGCGCCCCACGAAGGGCGACAGGTAGCGCGCCCCCGCCTTCGCGGCCAGCAGCGCCTGGCCGGTCGAGAAGATCAGCGTGGCGTTGACCGGAATCCCCATCTCCGTGCACGTCTTCATCGCCTTGACGCCCTCGGGGATCAGGGGGATCTTGACCACGATGTTCTCGGCCCACGACGCGCGTTCCTGCGCCTCTTCGACGATGGCGTCATGCTCCACCGCGATGACCTCGGCGCTTACCGGTCGCTCGGGGCCGACCAGTTCGCAGATCTCGCGGACGGCCTCCTCCATGTCACGCCCCTCCCTGGCGACCAGCGAGGGGTTGGTGGTGACGCCATCACACAGGCCCCAATCGAGCGCCTGCCTTATCTGATCGACGTTGGCCGTGTCCAGGAAGAACTTCACGCCGCCCAACTCCCTTCAGTACTGCGCCCGTGGTGGTCAGTCCACCGCGCGCACGTCGGCGATCTCCGGCACTTCCTGCCGCAGCACACGACCGATGCCCATCGCCAGCGTCATCTGCGCCATCGGGCAGCCCTTGCACGCGCCCTGCAGCCGCACCTCGGCGATGTTGTCATCGGTCACGCCGACCAGCTCCACGCCGCCGCCGTCGGCCTCCAGGGACGGCCGCACCTTGGCGAGCGCCGCCTCCACCTTCGCCATCAATTCCTGCCTGGCATCCTGCTCGGACATCCTCATCCTCCTCGGGTTGTCCTCGTCTCGGTTGCGTTGCCGCTACTGTGGCTCATCCAGCACGGTAAACTCATCGACCTTCCACCCGTCGGCCAGACGCACAAACTTGAAGCGATGGGTGCGCTTCGTGCCGTTGAGGTAGGCGACCAGCACCTCGGCCCAGCCCGTCATGGCGCCGGGCTCGACCTCGCCATCGATGATGCGGATGCCTCGCACCTCACGTCCGCCCCAGTGCTTCTCCATCAGCGCCGGCGCATCCGGCCCCACCTGGCTGATGATCGCGGCCTGTTGGTCCGGCGAGTAGAGGTTCCAGTGCGGCAGCGGATCCCCCTCGTCCTCCTCGTCGGGCGGCAGCACATCGTACCAGCGCTCCAGCACCCGCCAGATCTTGCCCAGATGCGCCTGCGGGTGCGGCGGAATCGCCATCACCGCCTCGATGCCCTCCTGGGGCAGGCTCAGCTTCATACGCCGGCCCTCCGCCTCAACCCACACGCCGAAGGCCTCGGCCACGAAGCGCAGTGGCACGAAGCAGCGGCCGTAGATGGTCTGCGGGGCCACATCCAGTTCATAGGGCGCTTCACCCACCTTGGCCTGCGTGCTGCCCACCCACAGCTCGACCGAGGGCGCGGTGGCGGTCTCGGAGCGGAAGACGCGGATGTGTCCCTCCTCGTACTCAAGCGTCGCGCCCAGCCACTCGATGATCGGGCGCAGAGGAACCATGGTGCGCCCCTCAAGCGTCACCGGCTGCACGTCAAAGAGCAGCTCGCCACCCGCGTGAGCGGCGACGCTCGCGCCCGCAATCAGCAGTGCCACCACTACCGGCCTCGCCGTGCGGGTCCATGCAGGCCTCATGGTCAACCCCACTTTCCCGCCGCCACCGCACAGGCGACGGCAATCTCCACTTACCGCGCCGCCAGTTCGCGCCAGCGTTCACCCTCGCGTTCGACCAGGAAGTCGATCGTCCCCGCGAAGTCGCGCAATCCGGCGGTGGTACCCGTCGCGGTCACACACAACGCGCCCACCGCGTTGGCGAAGCGCGCCACGTCCTCGAGGTCCCAGCCGCGCAGCACGCCCACGATGAAGCCCGCCACGAAGGCGTCGCCCGAGCCCGTGCCATCGACCACGTCCACCGCATAGGCGGGCACGCGCACCTCGCGGTCGGCGGTGCGCACGTAGCAGCCGTCCTCGCCCATCTTCAGGCCGACCGTCTTCACCCCGTAGTCCAGCAATACCTGTGCGACCCTCTCGGGCTCGGACTCGCCGGTGATCTCCACCGCCTCCGCAAGGCTGGGCAGGAACATGTCGGTGTACGGCAGCACCGGCTCGAGCAGCTCCATCCAGCGTCCGGTGTCATCCCAGACGGTGTCCAGGCAGGTCGTGGTCCCGGCCTCCTGCGCGGCCTTCATGACGCTCGCGGCCGGCTCGCCGTCGAAGCCGGGCATGACCAGCGCGCCGGCGAAGTCGAAGATCTCCGCCGCCGCCACCTGCTCCATGTCGATGTCCTCGGGCCTCATGGTGGCGTTCGCGCCGATGCAGTGCATGAAGGTGCGTTCACCCGCGCTGTCCACCATGATCATCGTGGCCGACGTGCCGCGCTCGGTGGTGGTGCGGATGCCGCTGGTGTCGATGCCGTGGGCGGCGATCTCCTCGCGTACGAACTCACCGAAGCCGTCGTCGCCGACCTTGCCCATCAGGCCGGTATCGACGCCCAGCTTCGCCAGCCCCAGGCCGGTGTTGGCCGCGCAACCGCCCACGCCCAGCCCGATCTCATCGACGAGCATCAGCCGACCGTGTTCAGGCTGACTATCGATCGGCCGCCCCCACACGTCCGCAACCAGAATCCCGACGCATACTACCTCACTCATGTGAAGACTCCTGATCTGTTGTGACTTCGAGTGTCGCGCGCCACCATCGTCCCCTGTATTCGCCGGCCGCGCCCGGGGGTCCTTCACCGAACATCGTCGCCGGGCAGCGGCCGGTCCACACCCGCCCGCTGCAGCCAGTCGCGCGTGCGCTCGATCTGGCGCGCCAGGCCCTCGCGTCGCTCCATCAGGTGTGCCTCATCACGGTTGTACGAGTGCACGTTCATAACCATATCCCGGTTGCGGTTGGCGAGCGTGCCGTTCGCCAGCCGCAGGCGCCACAACTTGTCGCCCACCTGATACCGTCCCGCCAGACCGTTGAGGCGCTTGAGCATGCGCAGGTACTCGTAGTCGTCAAGGGCCTCGCGCAGGAGCTTCAGGCCCAGCGATGGCTGAGGCTCGCGCAGCCGCTCGCCCTCCTCGCCCGGCCCGGCCAGGCAGTAGAGCAGTCCCGAGGCCACCTGCCCGCGCCCGAGGCGACTGAGCCTATCATCGTCCAGGAAGATCCGCCCGACCCCGTACTCGTCCGCGATCCACCCGAGCATGCGCAGCTGCGTTGGATCGCTCCGCGCGTCGAGTCGCCAGACCATTGTCTTCCGAAGCAGTCCGGCAAGCCGCGCGACCTCCGCTCCGCCCGCCCGGCCGCGCGAGCCCATGTCGCCGCCCAGGCCCACCGCGGTCTCGGGCCAGACTGCCCACCGGCCCATGGGGACGCCCGGCGGCGTCTCCTCCACGCCCAGCCACGGGTCGATCGCGGCTACCCCACGTCGGAGCTGTCGGTCCCACAATCTCGGCGGTACGCGCGCACCGGCGGGCACATACAGAGGAATCGGGCGCGCGCCCAGCAGGTGCTCCCAGTGATCGAGCACGTCGTCGAGCACGCCGCCGGGGTCGCACAGGCCCTCCAGGTTCTCGGGCCGCGCGGCGGTGAACGCATCCCAGCGCGCGCCCATCTCCTGCGCCCGCTCGGCCATGCGGTCGGCCAGCGTCAGGCTCAGCGCCTCGTCGGCCCAGTCAGTCATGTCCGCCAGCATCTCACGCGGCATCACGTCGTTCGCCAGCAGCTCGCGCGCGAACAGCCAGTAGTCGCCGGTGCCCAGCGGCGCGCGCTCGCCATACCACAGCCGCGCGACCTCCCGAGCATCGAAGCTCGCCGACAGCGCCAGTGATGGCTGCGCCGGCATGGCGAAGTCGTGCACGGTCAGCTCGACCGGCAGCGTGACCCGCCGCTCGCCGTCGGTGGTTACGATCTCGCCGCGGTAGATACCCGGTCGCGCATCGCGTGGGACCTCGATCTCCCACCAGATGCCCCCGGCGGACACCGGCTCCTCCGGAGCCAGGCGGTCGGCGAACAGTTGGCCCTCCGGCCGGACAATGGCGTACCAGCGGATGGCGTCGAGCAGCGTGCCCGGCCCTTCCAGCGGCTCGGGCTCAACGCGCACCCGCACCTGTTCATCGCGCGGGAGCACCACAATCTGCACGCCCTCGCTCTCACCACGCGCGGCCGAGATGCGCACCACGTCGGGGACGTGGAGGCGGCCGCCGTGGGTGCCCGCGGTCAGCGGGACCGTGTCCCAGCAGGCGGTGATCCCGAGGCCCCAGGGCGCCTCGGGCCAGCGCCGCGCCGCGATGAGTGGCGCGAGCACCGACCGGGCGACAGGGATGAGGAACTCGTCCGCATACTCGATCCGCTCGCGGATGGTCACCCAGTCGTCGAAACCTGGCGCCGGCGCCTCGATCCTGCGCCGCAGATCCGCGAGGAACTCAGGCAGCTCGTTGGCGTGCCCGAAGGCGGCCTGGCCCAGCGCCGGCCGCCCGGCGTCGGCGTAGACTCGCTCCCAGGCGCGCTCCAGCCGTCCCAGCTCGCGCAGCGCCGTCCGGCGGTAGGGCTCGATGCGGTTGGGCCGGAAGCCCACCAGGTGCCCGTACTGATGGACCTCGTGGAATGAGCCCACACAATCGGCGTGCGACATGCCCTCCCCGACCACGCGGTCGTTGCGCGAGAACAGTATGCCGGCAACATCGCCGGTCGGCAGCGGCATGTAGCCGGTCGGATTGCCCTGCAGGTCGCGCTCCTCATAGCTCTCCAGGGCCAGCCGGATCTCGACGGTCCACTCGCGCTCCGCAAATCCTGACCGCCACTCGCCGAGGTAGTTCCAGTCGGTCAGCCAGTTGCCGCCCGCGTAAAACCACTTCGAATCGAAGACCACGTCATCGGGATTGACGATGTACTCGAAGTAGGTGTCATGATCGTGGCCCAGATCAAAGAAGATCTCCGCCGAGTCATCACGCCAGGCGAAGCCGTCACGCTCGGTGATCTTTGAGACCAGCCTGCGCACGTCCGGCGTCTCACAGCGGAAGGCCACGTAGAGGTTCTCGTCGTCGTAGCAGCACCACACATCGGTCGCCATGCGCGCGTCCCGCGGCTGGTTGTACATCCGCCAGTAGCGGTCGCCGATGGAGGCCGCGTCATCCCAGCAGGCATCCGACAGGTCGCCATCGATCACCGGCGGCTGAGTCACGCGCGGAATCCGGTGCTGGTAGAGCGGCGTGATCTCGATGTCGTCCCACCAGCTCATGATGGGCTCGGTGGTGCCGACGCAGTCGAGGCCGATGCGCAGCGGATGCGGCCCACGCGGATCGCCCTCCGGGTTGACGCGCAGGTGCAGTGTGATCTGCCGCCAGCCATCGGTGGGACTGTCGATGACCTCGATGGCGTTGCGCCCATCGCCCCGGTAGAGAATACGCATCTGCCCCGCGCCCTCGAGCTTGACCCAGGCCGAGAACTGCCACTCGGCGGTCTCGAAGGTCTCGGCGACGTCGAAGGCCGGCTGGAATCGTCCGGTCGCCGGCGGAACGGGGCGCCGGAGGGACCACCTGCCGCTATGCGCCTGCGCGTCATCGAAGCCGGAGCGCTGGGCGGGCTCCAGTTCGGCCACCCACTCGAGGTCGCCCGGGCGTCCCTCCAGCGCAAACGGATCCATCGAGGAGAGATGGCCACGCGACAACTGGGCCGTGCACGGGAGCGTCGCCGCGCACAGGATCACCGTTACCATCGCCGCCCTGATCATCGCCCTCGCTCCTTCATCCCGCGGCCATGCGCTTCGATACCTCGACCATTCGGAGGAAATTCCAGCCCGCGCGCTCGGTGAAAGTCCCGGAGGTGGTGCCGCCGAGCAGGTAGCCGTCCGGACCGGCGGCCAGGATGCACTCTTCGGCAAGCTGCTCGATGGTCTCCCCGTCAACTTGGTCGAGCACTTCCATGTCGTCGAGGTTGCCCAGCAGGCAGACGCGGTCGCCGATGCGCCGCTTGCACTCGGCCAGCGTGGTATCGCCCCACGGCGGCCCTTCGAGCGGGTCCAGCGAATCGATACCGATATCCGCGAGCATCTCCAGAAACTGCCCCATCGGCCCGTGGTTGTGGTAGTGCGCCAGCGCCCCGTACTCGTGCATGATCTCGACCATGGGCTTGTCGAACTCGAGCATGGTCAAGCGGAAGCCCTCGGGGCCAAGCTGCGTGGAGGCGAACTCACCGCCGATGATGCGCCACGCGTCCACGCCCTTGCGGCAGCACTCCTCGACCCATGGGTAGCAGCGCTCCGCCGCCACACGCGTAAGCTCCATGAAGGTATCGCGGTCGTCGATCCACAGCAGGTTGTAGTCGGCCGGCGACAGAAAGCGCGCGGGGATGCCGCCCGGGTTGGTCAGGCCTGCTCCCACCAGACCCTCCTCGCCGATCTGGTCCCTGCGCGCGAGGAAGGCGCCGACATCTACCTGCGGCGGCTCGTAAGGGCAGGCGAGCAGCTTGTGCACATCGTCGGCGCTCTTGCAGAAGAACTCCACATACGCCCCCGTGATCTCCGTGCGCTGAAAGCGCGAGTACAGGTCGCCGCCGGGCGTCTCGATGACCGAGTACGTCTTGCCGTCGCGCTCCTCGGTGCGCGTCTTCACGGCCGTGCCCAGGAACCAGTCACCGCCACCGATGCCCGCGCCGATGAACGGGTCGCACTCTCTGATGATGCGCCGGCCCAGCTCGCTGTCCTCGGGGATGCGGCCCAGCCCCCACGGGGTGACCGGGACCCGGTCCGGGGTCCCCAGCTCCATGGCGCACAAGATGCGCTCCCTCGACGTCATCAGCAACCTCCTGCGTGGTGATGCTGCGCACGCCTGCTCCAGATTCGCCCCGTCAGGGCGCGAGTCCCTCTTCGGCCAGCGCCTCGGTCATGGTCTTCCCGTCGAGTTCGCGCCTCGCCAGCGTTTGCGCCGTGATCCCGTAGACCGGCAGGAAGGGCACGGTGTGCTCGAAGCGCCGGTCCAGCGCCGCCAGCAGCTCCTCGGTCCGGCGAATCGCCTCGCGCTCGTCCGGCGCCGCCAGCACCAGCGTCCGGCCATCATCCGCCGACGACCAGCCGTTGCCCTTCGTCCCGTCGCCGATGTGCAGCTCGACGCGATGCTCCGCACCGGTCCCGGCCGCCTCAGTCTCCACGATCAGCGGCGCCGCCTCGTGATCAAGCTCGTGGCGGGCATAGTAGCGGAAGTAGCGGTCCAATCGCCCGATCACGCGCCGGTAGTCCCGCCGCTCCGGCTTCGCCGCGACCACGACGAAGCCCATCTCGCCGGCTTCGGTCAGCCAGCCGAAGGTCTCAAGCCGGGCCTGCGTCAGCGCGAAGTGCTCGGAGCGATAGGTGATCTCGATGGCATTCTCGCCCGCGCGCAGAGCCACCGCCGCGACATCGGCGATGGGCGCACCGTTGACCGCGACGCCCTCAACCGCGAAGCCCCGGCGCGCGGGGACCTCGAGGCTCGCCGCCCCGGCCTCCGGCGCGGTTACGCGCACCGTTGTCGTCACGTGGTCGAGGTCTTTGGCGACCGACGCCACGCACTCCAGCGCCTGGTCGCAGCGCAGCGCCAGCACCGACCGTAGCACGGTCGGCTCGCGGCGGGGCAGGTCGATGGCGAGGCGCGTCCGGCGGCCGGCGATGGTCTGCGCCAGCGGCTCCGACGGGTTGCGCCGATCAACGAAGACGCAGTCGGCCCGGCCCAGAGGCTCATTGTCCACGGTCACCTGTGCGGTGACCGCCTCCTCGTTCGGATTGCACAGCGCGAGGTATGTGCCCGCGCCGCGACCGTAGCGGCCGTTCCACAGCACGGTGCCCCCGGGCGTGGTCGTGACCGGACACAGCGCCTGCCAGCCGGCGCGCACCAGCTCGCGCAAGAGGGGCATGTCACGCTGCATCTCGTCCATGCCCGGGAGATAGTTGTAGCCCGGGAACATCCCCCACTGAAAGCTCTTGAGGTGCACATGGTCGGCCAGGTTGGCGAGCACGCGCAGATAGTCGGCACGGCTGAGCGCGTCCACGTCCTGCACCAGCGCGTTGATCTCCCAGCCCTTCCAGATCACGCCGGGCTTGCCGCCCAGCGCCATGCACATGAGCGGCCACCTGTCGCGCTGCGCGCCGGTCAGCGTCAACTCCAGCAGCGCGCCATCGACATGCCAGGTGGTGAAGCTGCTGCCCGCGCCCACGATGGGACGCTCACCGAAGGGCAGTCGCTCGGCGCTGAGGCCCCGGATGTAGCGCATCTGCTCGACCATCGAGATGCCGAGGTCGAAGAATACGCCGCGCTCATCCCACGAGCGCCCGGGGAGCGGTTGCTCGACCGCGTCGGAGTAGTTCCGCTGCCCGGCCACGCACACGTCGAAGGCGAAACCGGTCACGTCCAGATTCTCCGCGATGAGCGCGTAGTCCTCGCACAGGCGCTCGGCGTAGGAGGTGCCGGTGGGCTGCACCAGCAGCTCGGTATCGTTGCCGGTCACCCACTGGCTCAGCTCCGTCGCGAGTTCGTCGTTGACGACGATGGCGTCGGCGAACTCCTGCTGCGCAAGCTGCTTCTCGACCCAGATGCCCGAGGGCGTGTAGAAAAGATGGCCGCAGTCGAGGCCGTACTCAGCGAACCAGTCGGCGCGCGCCTCACGAAACTGCTCGGCGGTCACTTCACCCATGTCCTGCCCGACCACGACGCGCCGGCGCTCGGTGTACGACTTCGCCAACGGTTCGAACTCCCACTCCTCGTCGCGTCCCCACATGTCGCCCGCGCGCTTGAAGGGCGCATAGCACCAGTCCCAGGTGCAGCCGAGGCGGCGCAGCCGTTCACGATCGACCTCGCCGCGCCCCCACGAGTGGTACTGCGCGCTGGTGCCCCAGATCGCGTCGGCCACATCGTCGCCGACCTCGAAGGTCGCCGGAAAGGCCTCACGGTACGCCTGCCAGACGGCCGGCAGAAAGCCGTACTGTGCGTACCGGACGGTCCCCGCGCACAGGCCGAAGGCCTGCTCCTGGCCCGGGTCGAGTACCACGCGCACCGCGAACGAATAGCGCGACGCTCCCCCCGGCACGTAGTTCAGCGCCGGCTCGGCGTAGCTGATGAGCGTGTCGGGCGTGACGCCCATGAGCAGGGCGCGCGTGGCATCGCCGAGGGCCGATAGCGGCCACGAGCCCCGCGGGCGCTGCTCACCGGGGAACTGCTCGCCGGGGATCGGGTGCACCGCCCGGAAGGCGCCGTCCCAGTAGATCGCCGAATCGTCGTCGAGCGCGACCTCGGCGCCCAGCGTCACCTCCGCCAGGCGCCGCTCATCGCCGAGGTTGCGCAGGACCACGCGCAGCACGCCCATCCGGCCCTCTGCTCCGGTCTCCGGCCCCATCTCGGCCGCAAGGCCGTCGGCCTCCTCACCCAGCCAGCCCGCAGGGCCCTGCCGCCACTGCATCTGCACGGGCGTGTGCTCTACCCCCTCGGTCACGGACAGTTCGAAGCGCAGATCGCCGGCGGTGATGGCCGGCCGGGCCGCCGTCGGCGCGCCCGTGAGGATGACGGCGCCGGCGATGAGTGCGACGGTGATGGCCGATCGCATAGTGTGTCCCTCAGTGCTCGTAGCGCGGGATGTCGGAGATGCGCACCTCGTCGATGATCGCCTCGGTGATGTTGACACCGCGCTCGGCCCCCCCGATGCAGATGCGACTGGTGGGCTCGGGCAGGCCGGGGCGCTCGTTGGCGCGCTGCGCCACGACTTCGCCGTCCACGATCAGCCCGAGATGCTCGGCGTCCCACTGCATACCGACGTGATGCCACTGCTCGTTGAGGTCGTAGGGGAAGTCGATCGTGACTACGCGCGCCCCGTCGCCCCACTCCACGTAGAACAGCAGCGTGCGCTTGTCCGGCTGGGGGCGCAGCGCCAGGAAGACGTAGGTCGGCCCGCCGCCGAAGGTCATCAGCCGCCGGAAGTACTCCGGGCTGGTGACCGGCTCAAACCAGACCCACATCTCCAGGCAGCCCGCGCGCGGGTCGAGGTTCGCCGCAGAGTAGGTGACCGGCACGAACAGCGGGAAGGCCTCCAGGTCGAGCAGCGTCATGTCGGGTGTCATCCAGCCCTTCGTGGCGTGGATGCCGGTGCCGAAGCGCGCATCCACCAGGAGCGAGCGCCCCTTGGCCAGCGGCGAGGCGACGGCGTAGTCGGCGTCGATGCCCGCGTCGTAGTGCGCCAGCAACAGCGTGTGCTCGTCAGGCTCCCAGGGCTGGGCGGCCGCGGCGGCAGGGATGATGGCGATCAGCGCCAGCAGGGCGCGGCGGAGCATGGGGGGCCACCTCCTGGGCGAACCGGCGGCCGGTCACGGCCGCCACAGATTGCGCGGATCGACGGTGCGTTCGGGCTGCAGCCACTTGGTGTGCCCGTCAACGAAGCCGTAGTTGGCTCCGGTACCGTGCCGGCTGGTGGCGACCTTCGCCAAGCCCCCCGCGTCGTAGTCCACCCCGTGCGTGGCGTAGCGCGCACCGTTGAGTTCACACCACAGTATCGTTCGGGCGGGCCGCTCGATCTCAGACAGGCACAACGACGAACTCATGTACCCCCCCACCTGCGCCAGCGCCAGGTTGATGCCGTAGCTGTGCGGTTCGCTGATGGCGCCGGCCACCCGCCGGGGCGACTCGTCGGTCGGGCACAGCAGGATCAGGCGGTTGCCCAGGTAGGGCTGAAGCGTCACGTCCCAGCAGATGCCCCTGGTCGGCGGGCACGGCACCATGGCGGGCACAATGTGGTCGTCGTAGTCGTCGGCGTAGAGCGCCGCCGCCATCCCCAGGTGATACAGGTTCGACAGGCACGAGATGCGCTCGCCACTGCCCAGCGCGGCCTCCAGCACCGGCAGCAGCATGGCACTGAGCATCAGGATGATCGTCACCACGACGATCATCTCGATCAGGGCGAAGCCCCACCTGCGTCTCTTCGCCCGGCCTGGCCTGGTGCCGGGCCCACCCGCGCTGCGGACAGCGCCCATCGGGTCCCTCCCTGGCGGCCGCCGACATGGCCGCAATACCGCCGGCGCCGGTCGGCCCGTGCCCGGCCCGTATTCCCCGCGACCCGGCGCCCGACCTCCGACCGCCGGAACTGCCGTCGTCGGGGCGCGCATGCATCCTTCAGGTGTGGGCGAAGTCGCGCGAAGCTGCGCGGGTCGGCTCGTTCACGACCCGAGTTCGCAGGATCACCCCGCGCCGGACTGCGCGCCGAAAAACCTCATGCGGTGGGAACAACCTGCGGGGTGGCAGGTGTTGCAACCAGTGAACTGATATGACACGCGCCCGCGCGGAACCCTCCCGCGGGCGTTCAGCCACGGCGCGCAACGCGCGTTCGGGAGGTGGCGGACATAGCTCTCGCCATTCGCACCGAGAACCTGACGAAGATCTACGACGTGGGCTGGGGGCGCCAGCACGTCGGGATCGAGGAGTTGAACCTGGAGGTCGAGACCGGCCAGATCTTCGGCCTGGTCGGGCCTAACGGGTCAGGCAAGACCACCACCCTCAAACTGATGCTGGGCCTGATCTTCCCCACCAGCGGCACCGGCGAGGTGCTGGGCGAGCCGATGGGCGACCCGCGTTCCAAGCACCGCGTGGGCTACCTGCCCGAGGGCCCGTACTTCTACGAGCACCTCAACGCCCCCGAGCTGCTGCGCATGTATGGCAGCCTCTTCGGCCTGGGCGGCGCTCAACTGGAGACGCGCATCCAGGAGCTGCTCGAGCTGGTGGACATGTGGGACCGGCGCGACTACCGGGTCGCCGACTACTCGCGCGGTATGCGCCAGCGCGTAGGCGTGGCCCAGGCGCTGATCAATGACCCCGACCTGCTGTTCTTCGATGAGCCCACCTCGGGGCTCGACCCCATCGGCGCCAAAGACATCCGTGAGGTCATCCTGCGGCTGCGCAGTGAGGGCAAGACGGTGTTCCTGTGCTCCCATCTGCTCAAGGAAATGGAGCCGATCTGCGACACCATCGCCATCCTCAACCGTGGCCGACTGGTCACCGAGGGCTCAGTGCAGGAGCTGCTCGTGGGAGAGCAACAGCGCTACCGCCTGGAGCTGCGCGAACCCGATGACGAGCTGCTGGCGAAGCTCCAGGGCGGGGCCGAGGAAGTGCTGTGGTTCGAGGAGGTCTGCCGACTGGTCTTCACCGACCGGCAGGCCGCCTACGACGCCGCCACGCTGGCTGAGGACGAGGGCGGCTACGTGCTGGCCGCCGGTCCCGACCGGCGCACCCTCGAGGAAGTCTTCATCGACGCTGTGGGAGAGGTGTCGGCAGATGCGAGCAATCTTTAGAGTCGCGCGCGCCACCTACTACGAGGGCTGGCGCAAGCGCTTTCTCAATGGCATCCTGGTCTTTGCCATCCTCATCATCGGCTCGTCCTGGGTGTTCACCTACCTCCAGCCCGGGGCCGAGCTGAAGATGCTCATTGACGTCGGGCTGGGCTCGATCCGCTTCTTCGGCATGCTCATCGCGGTCTTCCTGGGCACCAGGCTGATCCCCGACGAGATCGAGAAGAAGACCATCTACACGCTGCTGTCCAAGCCGGTCACGCGCATGCAGTTCCTGCTGGGCAAGTTCTTCGGCGGCCTGGCGACCGTGGTCAGCAACATGGCGCTGATGGGGTTGACCTTCTACATCGTGTTCATGATCAAGGCTCCCCAGTTCGCCCAGCCCACCGAGGACAGCCCGGCGTACAAGATGGAGTTCATGTACGAGAACATCGCCAAGGCCATAGTGCTCAGCTTCTTCGAGATGGCCGTGGTCATGGGCATCGCGGTCGTGGCCTCGGTCGTGTTCTCGTGGATCCTGGCGGCGATCTTCAGCTTCTTTGTCTACTTCACCGGCCAGATGAGCGAGTTCTTCGGCCACCTCGCCGACCCGGACACCGGCGCCAGCCCGGTGGCCCGGGTGCTGCTGCTGACCGTCTACCGCGTCCTGCCGCACTTCGAGAACTTCGACGTGCGCGAATCGATCCTCACGGACGTGCCCGTGATCTGGTCGTACGTGGGCATGACCATCGGCATGGGGGTGCTGTACATTACCATCGTGCTGGCGTTGGGCTACCTGTTCTTCAACCAGCGCGAAGTGTAGTATTCGCCCGCGCAAGTCAGTGGCAGGGTGCACGACTCGACAGCGCGCGCTACTGTTGCCTACACAGAGTGATTCTATGAGCACACTGACCCAGAAGCTGGTGGCCTGGATTATCCTGATCGGCGTCTTCATCGGACTCCAGCCACTCAACGATACGCTCAGCTACAACCGCCTGGTGCTGGGCTACGCGCGCCCCACGCCGGTTACCAAGGTGTTGCAGTTTGACGCTCCGGCCATGACCGGCGTGATCGTCGGCGCCATGCTCGGCGGCTTCCGCGAGGTGGCGGCGGCGATGCTGTGGATGAAGACCCACAGCATGTGGCACTCGGGCGAAGGCACCAAGTGGGACCACCTCAGCCTGATGCGCATGACCACACTGCTCGACCCCCACTGGCTGGAGCCGTGGCGCATCACCGCATGGCACTGCGCCTACAATCTCTACGTCGAAACCGACGATCCCAAAGAGCAGGCGCGGCTGCTCGAAATGGGCGTCAATGTGCTCAAGGAAGGCATCTCCTGGAACCCCGATCGCTATGACCTGTACTTCGAGCTGGGGTGGACCTACTTCGACAAGATCCGCGACTACGAGGAGGCGGCACGCTGGCTGGGCGCGGCGGTACGCTTCGAACACCCCGAGTACATCGAGCGCCTGATCGCGCACGGTTGGGAGCGCGTGCCCGACATGGAAAGGGCGCTCATGTGGTACGACTACTGCCTCAAGCGCCGGCCCAGCGATCACACCGCCAAGGGCGCAACCATCACCATCCGTGAGCGCTACCTGCCCGCGTGCCGGCTGGTCAAGCAGCGCCGCTATGATGAGGCGGCTGAGGCTGTGAACCAGTATCTGCTGGTCTACCCGACCTCCACCCTGGGCCTGCACATGATGGGCTACATCTACGAGCAGGGCCACGATTATCACAAGGCGCTGGAGTACTGGGAGCTGGCCGCCCAGACGCTGGCGCTCAACCACTACGCGCGCTACAAGGTCGCCGAGCTGTGCGAGCGGCTGGGCTGGCCGGTGCCCGAGTACGCCAGCCACATCTACATGCGCGAGCAGGAACTGCGCAAGGAGATGGCGGTCACTCACGAGGTGGACTGACCTCTCCTCCCCGGCGAAGGATTCGCACCTCCGCGCGGCTAAGGCACGACCATCCTGAGCCCGCGGAGGTGTATTGCCTTGCGCACTGTACCGGCCATCATCGCGATTGTCGTCACCGCCGCCTGCCACGCCGCGCCCATTGACGCCACCTGGACCCGCGAGCAGCTCCAGGGCGGCGAATGGGTCGCCGCGGGGGAGCAGTTCTCCCCCGATGCCGAGAGCTTCGTGACCGTGTCCCGCGGCGCCCCGCACCACGCGCGCATCACCACCACTATCGAAGCCAACCTGTCCGCGACACCGTGCCTGCAGATCGAGGCGGGCGGTGCGGCCGCGCAGTGGCGGCTGACTGCGCAGGCGCCCGACGGCCCCGAGCTGGTGATCTTCGACCGGCAGGTGGCCGGGCTGGCCCGCCGGGACATCGCCGACCTGCTCGACGCCGACGGCCCGACCTCGCTCGCGCTGCACCTGCACATCTGGGGCTGGGGCGATGGCTCGGCGCAGTATGTGCGCATGAGACCCTCGCTGGTCGCGGCCGCGTCCGACGCCGACGCCCGCGAGCTGCTGGGTGAGATGGCGACGCTCGACGCGCGCTGCAGTCGCTACGCGGAGGACATCCGGGCGCGCGTCGAGGGGCACCCACGCCTGCGCTTCAACGCGGCCAACCGCGAGCAATGGCGCCGGTTCGCCGCCGAACATCCCGAGTGCGCGGAGCCGCTGGTGACGGTCATCAACGAGATCGAGGCGCGCAAGGCCGAGGAGCCCTACGTCTTCACCGCCGAGTCCTACCGCACACGCCGTCCCGCCTACGGGGCTCATCTGCTCTCCGTCCGCCCGCCGGAGCCGCCGGAGATGCTCGTCGGCCAGGGTGGTGACCCGTTTCCGGGCATGGCCGTCGAGACCGCATGGCGGCAGCTCTACTGGCACAACTTCTCGCACTGGCTGATCGGCGCCGCGCTCTCCGATGACCCGGCGTTCGTGGAGCAGGCGCGGCGCTGGGCCTTGGCGCTGGCGGGCTGGCGCTTCTGGCTGCAGCCCGACTACATCTACTTCGACTTCGGCACCTCCTACCCGCTGCAGTGCCTGTGCTCGGCCTACGACATCGCCTTCGAAGCGATGACCGACGACCAGCGCGCGCAGGTGCGCGCGGCCATCGCTACCCTCGCGGATGGGCTGTACACCAACACCATCTCGGGCCACGGGTCCATCTACAACGACCTGCGCGGCAATCACACTGCGGTGACCATGTGCGGGCTGGGGATGGCCGGGCTCACCCTACTGGGCGAGGACGCGCGCGCTCCCCGGTGGGTAGCGCTGGCCGAGCGTTTCATGCTCGACTGCTTCGAGGAGCACACCTCGGGCGGCTGGGTCGAATCGCCCAGCTACGGCGCCTACGGCGTCAGCGAATGGGTGCGCCTGGCGGAGATGATCCGCAACGTCACCGGCGAGAACCACCTCGACCACCCGTTCCTGCGCCGCTTCGCCGAGTTCCAGCTTCACGTGGCCGACTGGGAGGGGCGCGACCTCGGTTACAACGGTGGTGGTGCGGGCGAGTACTGGAACCAGTGGGTGTTCCACGCCATCGCCCGCGCCTTCGGCGACCCGCGCTTCCAGTGGCTCGGGCACCCCGACCCAGAGATGCCGATGCCCGGCGGATACGGCGACGCTTTCTGGTGGATCGACCCCGACCTGCCCGCCCGGCGACCCACCGAGACCAACACCGGCCGACACTTCGCCGACATCGGCGTGAACGTCTGGCGCAGCGGCTGGGATGACCAGGCCACCATCCTGCTGCATCACTGCGGGCTCAAGGGGCAGCACAAAGAAGAGAACATGAACCAGGTGACCCTCTACGCCCTCGGCCGCCGCATCCTGCCCGACGGCCTGGGCCCGCGCACGACCGACCACAACGTGCCGATCATCGACGATCTGATCCAGAACAAGTGGATGTCGGGCGTTACGCTGGCCTACCACTGTGACGAACGCTCGGGCTACTCACTGGGCGACACGCGTGGCGCCTACTTCGGCAGCCGGCGGAGGGTGCTCTACCTGAGGCCGGACGTCATCGCGCTCATCGACGACCTGAATCTGGGCGACAGGGCGGACCGCACGGTCCGCTTCCTCCTGCACCCGAATGGGGAGTGCGCGGTCGGGGGCGATGTGCTCACCGTGCGCTCAGGCGAGATGGCGCTGCAGGCGCTGACAGTGCTGCCGGACGGGACCGTGCTGCCGATGGAGGTGGCCGCACGGGAGGATCAGCGTCGGGCCACGCACGATGCGCAGGCGACCTTCATCGGGCGGGGGAGCTTGCGCGCGGTGACCTTCCTGCTGATCTCCCCCACTTTGCAGCCGCCGGCTCCGTCGGTCACCGGCGACGATCGCGGCCTGCGCGTCACCTGGGGCGAAGTGGAGGTAGTGCTGGGCCTCACGCCGGGCGAGATCGCCCCCGGACTGTCCACCGACGCCGACCTGTGGCTGGCGCGCCTGCGCGGCGGTGAGGCGGAGGCGGTGCTGGTGCCCGGCGCCGATGAGATGGGCGCGACGCGCACGCATCTGGTCACCCCCGCAGGCACAATCAGCGGGAACCCGTCGCTGAGCTGGGCGAGGAAGTAGCAGCCCCGCCTTCGGCGAGGACGCACGCTGGCCCCGGGGGCTCTCTCACTTCGACCCGCGCCCGGCGCCCGGAGGCAAGAACGGGAACGGCCGGGCGGAGGTGTGTTTCCCGCCCGGCCGGAGAGGACCCGTCGTCGGTCGCTCAGTCGCGTGACTTGGGCAGATACGGGATCAGGCGCATCGCCAGATTGGCGAGCGGCATGCTCTGCAGCCACACGCGTCCCGGCCCGGTGACCTGCGCCAGGAACAGCCCCTCACCGGCCAGGAAGATGTTCTTGATCCCCGGCACCATCGAGATGTCGAAGTCCACCGTCGGGTCGAGCAACGCTACATGGCCGGGATCGACCTTGAGCGACTGACCGGCCTGCAGGTTGTACTCGACGATCTCGCCCGCCAGCTCGAAGAACGCCAGCCCGGGGCCGGTGACCTTCTGCATGAAGATGCCCTCACCGCCGAAGAGGGCGGCGCCGAGCTTCTTGTGCATATGCATCTCCAGCGTCACGCTCTCGGCCGCCACCATGAAGGCGTCGCGCTGGCAGATGAGCTGCTGCCCCTCGGCCAGCTCCATCGGCACGATCTTGCCGGGCGTCTCGGTGGTGAAGGTGGCGAAGCCCGTGCCTGCGTTGCAGCGGTAGGTGGTCATGAACAGCGACTCGCCCGAGACCGCCCGCTGCAGGGCGCCCATCAGCCCCCCCTTCATCCCCGAGCCCATGTCGATGTTCGCGGTCATCCACGACATCCCGCCCGACTCGGTGTACACCGCCTCCCCCTGGTTCAGCGTGATCTCGACGCTCTGCATCACAGTGCCACGAATGGTGTACTCCATCTCATCGCCTCCCTGAGAATGGCCGAACTCGTGCCGGATCGGCGGCGCTCAACTCGACTTCGTAATATACCTGGCCAGGCGCGCAGCCAGGTTGGGCAACGGCATCGATTGCAGCCACACCCGTCCGGGACCGGTCAGGTTCGCCAGGAACAGGCCTTCCCCGCTGAAGAAGATGTTCTTGACTCCCCGCACACGCGTGAGGTCGAAATCGACCGTCGGATCGAGCAGCGCCACATGTCCGGGATCGACCTTGAGCGACTGACCGGCCTGCAGGTTGTACTCGACGATCTCGCCCGCGATCTCGAAGAACGCCAGCCCCGGCCCGGTGACCTTCTGCATGAACAGACCCTCGCCGCCGAACAGCCCCGCGCCCAACCGCCGGTGCATGTGCATGTCCAGTTCGACGCTGCTCTGCGCCACCATGAAGGCGTCGCGCTGGCAGATCATGCTCTGGCCCGCCGCCAGCTCCATGGGCACGATGGTGCCCGGGCTCTCGAGCGTGAAGGTTACGAAACCGCTACCCGAGGTGCACGCGTAGGTGGTCAGAAACAGCGACTCGCCCGACACCGCGCGCTTGAGGGCACCCATCATCCCGCCCTTCATATTCGTGTTCATGCTGATGTTCGCGGTCATCCACGCCATCCCGCCGGCCTCCGTGTAGACCGACTCCCCCTCGTCCAGGGTCACCTCGACGCTCTGCATCACCGTACCGCGAATAGTGTACTGCATCTGCATCCCTCCGTCTGCCCGGCGCATTGTTGTGGTGCGATTGAGGGTCACTCACCGACCTGATGCCCGCACTCCTTGCAGAACCTGGCGCCCGGCTCCAGCGGCCTGCCACAGTTGGCGCAGAATCTGGGCCCATCGTCGGCCTCCGGGCGGGCCGGCGGCTGCGCGGGAGCAGTCGGTTGCGGTGTGGGCGCAACCGGGGCCGATGGCTGTGGCGTCGGCGGCACCGGCTGAGTCGGGGTCGCGCCCGTCGGTGCACCCGCCTGGCCCGTGCCGGCTCCGCCGCGCGGGGTGGTGACTCCGCGAATGACCACGAAGGCGATCCCCAGCACCGCAAGGATGACCAGGATCCAGAACGCCTTGATGAAGATGGTAATGACCCCGACGCACACCACCGCAATCACGAAAGCGATGGCGGCAAAGCCACACGAGAGCGACTCGCCGACGAAGGGGACGTGGCCCACCAGCCAGGTGAGCGGGCCGAAGATGAGCATGATGCCGACGAAGATCGCCAGCACCGCGCCGCCCTTCATGAGCCAGTAGGTTATCTTGTACTCGGTGTGCAGGGCCTGCGAGGTCGCGCCTTCGTTGAGCGTGCTGACCACGAAGCTGCCGGTCGGGCCACCGCTCTGGATGGAACCGCCCGACATCTCGCCGAGCACGATCACCGGCTTCGAGGCGTCCAGCACATCGATGGTGCGGCGCCGGTCGCCGACCTGGGGGCTGCTCGAGTCGGTGCCGACATGGAAGGCGGTCTCGAACTTCTTCTTGTAGGCCGAGTAGACTTCGTCCTCGCCTACCGGCTTGGCGTTGTCCCCCGGTCTGACCTCGATGGGGCCCAGCGAGAAGTCGGCCCACTCGGAGCGCGTCTCCTTCGTATTCCACTCCTCGGTCACTTCGCCCTCAGCGTCGGTCTCCTCTTCATATTCCTCGACCGTGTCACGGAAGTAGAGCGCCTGCCCGTCCCACTCAGGCAGCGAGATGAAGTTGCCCTCGGGCTGACCACTGATCTTGACGAGCTGCCCGTCCATGCTCCCGGCGGCCTCAGGCTCCATCATCTCGACGCCATCGAAGACCTTGCCGTGATTGACCAGCTTGATCTCGCCATGGTAGGTCAGGTAGAGGCCCAGTGGTACCAGGAGGATGCCGAAGATGACGCCGAACACCGCTCCACAGCCGCTCTTGCACCCTCGCCCGGCGGAACCCACTCCTGCCGAGCCCCCGAGGTTGAAACCGCCGACGTTGAAGTTCATCCCTGCCATCGCCGGGCACCTCGTTTCTGATCGCATGGTCACCAATGTTCACAGTTTCTCTCACCCGCCGGAGATACCTGCGCGGCGACTCCGGCTCCACGTGCCTTGATACTTCCCCGCGCATTATGGTAGACTCCGCGAGACTGGAATGCATGGTGGCTTACCTGGTCGCTGGGTCTCCGCTGGAGACCCGGCGGCTGTTTCACTATCGCCCGACCATTCAGACCGGGACGGAAGGGAATCTGGGATGGACTACCGGGAGACCCTGAACCTGTACAAGACACGGTTCCCGATGCGCGGCAACCTGCCCGAGCGCGAGCCGCACATTCTCAAGATGTGGCAGGAGATGGACATCTATGGCCGCGTGCGCGAGCTGCGCGCGGGGGCTCCCACCTACATCCTTCACGACGGCCCGCCCTACGCCAACGGGAACATCCACCTGGGTCAGGCGTTGAACAAGATCCTCAAGGACATCACCATCAAGTACAAGACCATGCGCGGCTTCGACTGCCCGTATGTGCCGGGCTGGGACACCCAGGGCCTGCCCACCGAGCAGAGTGTGCAGCGCGAGAAGAACGTCTTCCGCCACCAGGTCTCAGTGCTGGAGTGGCGTGCGTTGTGCCGCGAACTCGCGCTGGGCTATGTGGACACACAGCGCGAGCAGTTCCAGCGCATCGGCGTGCGCGGCGATTGGGAGCACCCCTACCTGACCCTCTCGCCCGACTACCAGGCGCGCCAGATTGAGGCCTTTGGCAAGATCGCGCTGGCCGGGCTGGTCTACCGCGCACTACGCCCCGTCTACTGGTGCTACCACTGCGAGACCGCGCTGGCCGAGGACGAGATCGAGTACACCACGCGCCGTTCGCCGGCGATCTATGTGGCCTTCGAGCTGGAGGCGCCCGGCGATCTGCCCGCCGACGACCTGCCCGAGGGTCCGGTGAGCGTGCTCATCTGGACCACCACGCCGTGGACCATCCCGGGCAACACCGCCATCGCGCTGGCCGAGAGCGCCGAGTACGTGCTGGTCGCCACGCCGCGGGGGAACTTCGTGCTCGCACGTGATCTGCTCGACCGCTCCATGCGCGAGTGTGGCATCGACGACTATGAGGTAGCCGCGAGCTTCACCGGCGCGCAGCTTGAGGGGTTGGTCACCAGGCACCCGATGTACGACCGGCGCTCGCCACTGGTGCTGGCCGACTACGTCACCGTCGAGGACGGCACGGGCGCCGTGCACACCGCTCCCGGGCACGGCCTCGAGGACTACGAGACTGCCTTGAAGTACGATCTCGACGTGATCAGTCCGCTCGATGACCTGGGGCGCTACACCGATGAGGCCGGCGCGGAGCTGGCCGGCCTGGTCGCCGATCAGGCCAACGAGCAGGTCAAGGACATCCTGCGCGCGCGCGGGGCGCTGGTGGGCGAGGGGGAGATCGAGCACGAGTACCCGCACTGCTGGCGCTGTCATATGCCGGTCATCTACCGTGCCACCCGTCAGTGGTTCATGGACATCGAGAAGTTGCGCCGGCAGGCGCTGGACGCGATCAAGACCGTGCACTGGAACCCCGAGTGGGGCGAGAGCCGCATCTCGGGGATGATCGAGTCGCGCCCCGACTGGTGCATCTCGCGCCAACGCGCGTGGGGTGTGCCCATCCCGGTGTTCTACTGCGCGCAGTGCGGCGAGATGCTGCTCACGCAGGAGACCCTCGATCGCATCCGCGACCTGGTGGCCGAGCACGGCGCCGACGTGTGGTGGGAGCGCGAGGCGTCGGAGCTGCTGCCGGAGGGCACGGTGTGCGCGCGGGAGGGCTGCGACAGCACCTCGTTCACCAAGGAGCCCGACATCATGTCGGTGTGGGTGGACTCGGGCTGCTCGCATTACTGCGTGCTGCGCGCCCACCCGGAGTTGCGCTTCCCCGCCGATCTCTATCTCGAGGGCGATGACCAGTACCAGTGCTGGTTCCAGACTTCGCTGTGGGTGGCGATGGCGCTGGGCGAGCCGGCCCCCTACCGCACCGTGGTCGGCCACGGCTTCTTCGTGGACGAGACCGGCTCCAAGCTCTCCAAGAGTAAGGGGAACATCATCAGCCCGGCGGAGATCTATGAGAACTACGGGGCGGATGTGTTACGCCTGTGGTTCACCTACGGTGACTTTCGTCAGAAGATGGCGCTCTCGGAGAGTATCTTCGCACAGGTCGCCGACGCCTATCGGCGCATCCGCAACACGGCACGGTTCCTGCTGCAGAACCTGCAGGACTTCGACCCGGCGGCGGACGCGCTCCCGGCCGCCGAAATGCTCGAGATCGATCGCTGGGCCATGGACCGACTGCAGCGCCGGGTGCGGGCGATTACGCAGGCTTACGATCGCTGGGACCTGCACATCGTCTACCGGGAGCTGCACGCGCTGTGCGACCAGGACCTGAGCGCGTTCTATCTGAACGTGCTCAAGGACCGGCTTTACACCGAGGTGCCGGATGCGCCTGCACGGCGTTCGGCGCAGACGGCCCTGTGGGCGCTGCTGAGCGCCATCGTACGGATGATGGCGCCGGTGCTCACCTTCACCGCCGAGGAGATCTGGCAGCACATGCGCGAGGAGATCGACGCCTCGCTGCCCGACAGCGTGCAGCTCACCGACTGGCCCGAGGTGGACGAGGCGCTGCTGGACGACGATCTTGCCGAGCGCTGGCGGCAGGTGCTGGCGCTGCGCAGCGTTGCCATGGCGGCGCTGGAGGAGGCCAAGGCCGCGGGGGAGGTGCCGAACCCGCTGGAGGCGCGGCTGGACCTCTACGTGACCGACGCCGAGCGCGACGTGCTCGCGGGCGTCGAGGAGGACCTGGCGGCGCTGATGATCGTCTCGGAGGTGCATCTGCATCCCATCGAGGAGCACCCGGAGGGGCCGGGCGAGGCGTCGGGGATGCGCGCCCGGGCGTCGCTGGCGTCGGGGGAGAAGTGCGCGCGCTGCTGGATGCGCGCGGAGAGCGTCGGGGAGATAGCGGATCACCCCGAACTGTGTAGCAGGTGCGCCGAAAGGGTAAACAGGATTGTATCTGGGTAGCCGGCGCCGGAAGGTGCGCCGGTTCGGCCGGGGAAAGTGATGCGGTCCGGCAACATGCATCGGAGGTCATCGACGGTGGCGCGACAGAGAACACTCGACGTGGCGAAGTTCCGGCAGATTCTGGAGGAGGAGCGCGACCGCCTGCGGTCGGAACTCAAGCGCATCGAGGACAGGGCGGCCGGCCGCGACCGGCTGCACTCGGAGCAGGCCGGTCAGGACTTCGACGAGCCCGGCGGCGACGCCGCCACCGAGACGGTCGAGCGCGCGCAGTCGATGGCGGTGGGCGCCTCACTGCGCGAGCAACTTGACGAGGTGCTCGCCGCGCTCGACAAGATCGAGAAGGGCACCTACGGCATCTGCGACAGTTGCGGCAAGCCGATCACCAAGAAGCGTCTGGCCGTGCTGCCCTGGGCCACGCTGTGCAAGGAATGTCGCTCCGGCCTCTCCGGGATGTAGCCATGGCCGAGGCCAACGGCGTGAGCCGGCCCGACCCGCGGGCACGGCTCACCGTGCTTGTGTACCTCACCGCGGCGATGGTGCTGGCCGTCGATCAGGCGACCAAGCTCATCGCGGCGGAGTGCCTGCGGCCCCGACACTCGATCCCCCTGGTGGGACCGTACGTCAGCCTGACCTGGGCCACCAACACCGGTGGCGCCTTCGGCGTGATGCCCTCGGCGACGGCCGGGCTGGTGGTGGCGGCCGTGATCGTGGTTACGGCCCTCGTGCTGCTGGCCCACCGGCTGGCGGGCAGCCGGATCATGGCGATCGCGGTGGCGTGCCTGCTCGGCGGAGCGCTGGGCAACATGATCGACCGGGTCCGACTGGGCCACGTCATCGACTTCATCGACCTGCACTTCTGGCCGATCTTCAACATCGCCGACATCGGCATAACCATCGGCGCAGGGCTGCTGGTGATCGCCACCATCGCGGGAGCCATGCGCGCCGGCTCCGGGTGCGAAGAGGACGAATAGCCCCCATGTGCCCCATATTGCTTGAGATCGGCCCTCTGCCCGCCTGGGTCGCCGTCGCACTGGCCACGACGCTGGGCGCTGCGGCGCTGCTGATCGAGCTGCGCGAGCAGCGGCGCGCCGGAGCCGGCCGCGACTGGCCGCGGGCGCTGGGCATTGCCGGCGTCGCCGCACTGACCGGCGTGGCTCTGTGGTGGGGGCTGCGTCGCTGGGGCCCGGTGCAGGTGCGCGCCTGGGGCACCATGCTCATGGTGGGCTTCATGGCGGCGATGTTGTGGGCGCTGTGGGACGGGCGCGACGACGAAGAGATCACCCTCAACCTCATGATCGACCTCACCCTGGTGATTCTCGTGGGCGCCATCATCGGCGCGCGCGCCCTGTCGGTCATCCTCGAGTGGAGCAGCTACGCCGCCCACCCCGGCGCGATCTGGCGCGTCTGGGAGGGCGGATTGAGCTTCCACGGCGGGCTCATCGGCGGCACACTCGCGGGCTCCTGGCTGACCTGGCGCCGGGGCCTGTCGGTGCCTCGGATGGCCGACCGGCTGATGCCGGCGGTCGCCATCGGCTACGCCCTCACGCGCATCGGCTGCTTCCTCAACGGCTGCTGTTACGGCGCTCCCACCGACAGCGCGCTGGGCGTGCACTTCCACTTCGCCGGCGAGCCCGACATCGCCCGCCACCCCACCCAGCTCTACTCGGCGGCGCTGAGCCTGCTTATCTTCGCCATCCTGCTGGCGGTGCGCGCGCGCCTGCGTCGGCCCGGACATCTGGCCCTCCTCTATGTCATCATCTACTCCGCAGGACGCTTCGGCATCGAACACTTCCGACGGGGCGCCAGCGCCGTGGTCTACCAGCCGCTGGCGCCGCTGACCTACGCCCAGGTGGGGAGCATCCTCCTCGCCCTGCTGGCGGGCGCGTGCATGGCGATTGATGCGGCCCGGGCGCAGCGGCGCGCAGGCGGTGAACCGCCGCCGGAGGGCCGGACGTCGGGACCCGCGGGAGGAAGCGACAATGACTGAGAGTACCACCGGCGCTCCGACGCCGACGACCTATGAGAGCCTGCGCGCCGATCCCGAGGTGCGCGAGATGATCGCCGCCGCCGACCGACAGATGGAGGCCATCGGCTACACCGAGCACGGCATGCGTCACGCCACCATCGTGGCGCGCAACGCCGGGATGATCCTGACTGAGCTGGGCCGCTACAGTGAACGCGACATCGAGCTGGCGCGGATCGCCGGGCTGCTGCATGACATCGGCAACCTGATCTCACGCGACCAGCACTCGACCACCAGCGCGATGCTGGCGCTTCATCTGTTGCGCGAGCGCGGCGTGTCGGTGGGGGAGGCGACCCAGGTGGCGGCGGCCATCGGCGGCCACGACGAGGCCACCTCCGAGGAGCCGACCAGCGACATCGGCGCCGCGGTCACCATCGGCGACAAGGCCGACGTGGCGCGCGAGCGCGTACGTAACCCCATCATGGCCGCCTTCGACATTCACGACCGCATCAACTACGCGGCCCAGGATACCAAGCTGTCCGTGCTGCCCGACCTCAAGACCATCACCCTGGAGATGTCCATCGACACCGAGATCGGCTCGGTGATGGAGTACTTTGAGATCTTCCTCTCCCGCATGGTGATCAGTCGCAAGGCGGCGCGGCGCCTGGGCTGCGACTTCCGCCTGGTCATCAACAACGTGCCTCTGCTGTAGCTGCGCAACCGCACGGCCCGCCGACGGTCTAAGCATTCGGCCACACTCCGGCGGGGCGGTTTGACATCGCTTTAACCCCTCTGATATAATCGCCGCGGCTATCGTGGCCGGGCATGAAGGGCCGCCGGAGGGCCGCGGAGAGGGCACCAGATCACTCCGTGGCGCCTGGGGCGGTCTGCGTATTGACGGGAGGCGCCTTCGGATGCTTCAGTCCAGGGAGATCATGAGCATCCTGCCCCACCGCTACCCCTTCCTGCTGGTGGACAGGATCCTCGAGCTTGAGCCGGGCGTGCGCGCCGTCGGAATCAAGAACGTGACCGCCAACGAGCCGCAGTTCCAGGGCCACTGGCCGGGCAACCCGGTAATGCCGGGGGTGCTGATCCTGGAGGCAATGGCGCAGGTGGGCGGCATCATGCTGCTGAGCATGGTCGAGGACACCGACCTGCTCGCACTGTTCGGCGGCGTGGACCGCGCGCGCTTCCGCCGCCAGGTGCTGCCCGGCGACCAGCTACGCTTCGAGGTCGAGCTGATCCGGCGCAAGGGCCCCATCGGCAGGGTCAATGCCGTGGCCACGGTGGACGGTGAGATCGCCGCCGAGGCGGAGTTGACATTCGCGCTTACCGACCCCAGCCGCGACTGGCCCGACAAGCCGACCGGATAGCCCGGAGGGAACAGATGGCGATCCACCCTATGGCGATAGTGGACCCGGCCGCCGAACTGGGCGCGGACGTCGAGATCGGCCCGTTCTCGATTATCGAGGCCGGAGTGCGCATCGGCGACGGGACGCGCATCGGGCCACATTGCGTCATCAAGTCGGGCGTGACCCTGGGGCGCAACTGCACGCTGGACGTGGGCGTGGTGCTGGGCAGCGAGCCGCAGGATAAGAAGTTTCAGGGCGAAGAGAGCTTCGTGCGCATCGGCGACAACAACCTCCTGCGCGAATACGTGACCATCCACCGGGCGACCGGTGAAGGCCTGGTCACCGAGGTGGGCGATGACAACTTCCTGATGGCCTACGCACACCTGGGGCACAACACCCGCGTGGGCAGCGGGACCAGCATCGCCAGCTTCGTGGGCATCGGCGGGCACGTGACTATCGGCGACCGCGTGGTCATTGGCGGCGTAACGGGAGTCCACCAGTACGCCACCATCGGGCGCATGGTGATGGTGGGCGGATGCTCGCGCGTGAACCGGGATATCCCGCCGTTCTGCATCGGAGTGGGCAACCCTATCGAGATCGCGGGCATCAACGTGATCGGGCTGGCGCGCAACGACGTGAGCGAGGAGCGGCGGCGAGAGTTGCGCAACGCCTACCGCGCCATCTACCGCTCCGACCGCAACACCTCCGACGCCATCGCGGAGCTGCGGGCGAACGGACCACTGCCGGAGATGGTCCAGGAGTTCGTTGAGTTCATCGAGCGCATCGACGAGGGCCACAAGGGTCGGCAGGGGAACTGACCCCGTGCACGGCGGCGGGCCGCGCGTCTTCGTGATCGCCGGCGAGCCGTCGGGCGACCAGCACGCGGCGATGCTCGGCGAAGCGTTGCGGGCGCGACGCGACCTCAGGCTGACCGGCATCGGCGGACCGCGCATGCGCGCGGCGGGATTCGAGCTGCTCTACGACAGCACCGACTGGAGCGGCATCGGAGTGGTGGAGTCACTCAAGAGCGTGCCCATGCTGCTCGGCATCCAGCGCCGCCTGGTGCGCCACTTGGCCTCCTCCCCCCCCGATCTGCTTGTGCTTGTCGATTTCGGCGCCTTCAATGTGCGCCTGGCCCGCCGCCTCGCCCGCGGGAAGCGCCCGCCGATCCTGTACTACTTCCCGCCCGGGTCGTGGCGGCGCAACGCCGATTACCGTGGCCTCGCCGGAATCGTCGATCGCGTCGCCACTGTGTTCGCCTGGGGCGAGGAGTTGCTGCGTGCCGCCGGAGTGGACGGCCGCTTCGTGGGCCATCCCGTGGTCGATCGCATTCAGCCGCCCGACGCCCAAGCGCGCGCGGCGCTGCGCGAGAAACTCGCGCCCGGGGCCGACGCCCCGGTCATCGGCCTGCTGCCGGGCAGCCGCCGCACCGAGGTGCTGTGCAACGGTCGCGTGCAGCTCGAGGCGGCGCGCATCATCGCCGCCCACAGGGCCGGGACGCGCTTTCTGTTCTCGGCGGCGCCCGGCATCCCGGAGGACCTGCTGATGCGCCAGGTTGAGCGCTTCGGCCCCGCCGGGCAGGTGATGACGGTCGGCGGAGTGATGCGTATCGTCTCGGCCGCCGACCTGGTGATCAGCGCGTGCGGCACCGCGACCCTCGAGGCCGCAGCGGCGCTGACCCCGATGGTCGTGATGTACAGGGGCACATGGCTGATGCACGCGGAGAAGTGGTTACGGAGGTTTCACCCCGAGTTTGTGGGAATGCCCAACATAATCGCGGGGCGCGAGATCGTTCCCGAGCTGATCGACACGAGGGCCACCGCACCCGCCATCGCAGAGGCGGTGCTGCACCTGCTCGAGGACGCCGATGCGCGGGCGGCGATGCGTGCGGAGCTGCGTGCGCTCCGCGAGGGGCTGGGCGCGCCGGGCGTGTCGGGACGCGTGGCCGACATGGCGCTGGACATGATGGCTCGATGAGTGACAGGGGCCGATGACTAACTACGCAGAGACCGACGGCCAGGTCAACGTCGCGACCCAGAGATCGCGGGCGGCGGCGGCGAATGCGCGCGGCCACGAGCGGCCGGTGGCGCAGATACGCGCCTTCCTGGTGCGCCGGCGCACCTTCCTGGGCCTGTTGGCCGCATTTGCACTGGTGGCGATCGGTCAGCCACAACCGGGACTGCTCTTTGCGGGCATGGGGCTGATGGCGCTCGCGCACGTGCTGCGGCTGGTGTGTGCGGGTTACCTCGACAAGGACGAAAAGCTGGTCACCTGCGGCCCGTTCGGGTGGTGCCGCAACCCGCTGTACATCGCGAATCTGATGGTGGTCGTGGCCTTCGCGCTCATGTCGGGGCGGCTGGTGGTGTTGCCGGTCATGCTGCTGCTGTGGGTGCTCACCCACGCGCCGACCGTGGCCGCTGAGGAGGAGTTCCTGCGTGATCGCTTCGGCAGGGAATTCGAGGACTACTGCCGCCAGGTGCCACGCTGGTGGCCGCGCCTCCCGACCGGCGCCAACAACGGGCGGTTCACCTGGCGTCGCGTCATCAGCAACGGCGAGCACCTGAACATCCTGTCCGCGTGGATCGTGGCCGCCATGTTCTTCGTCGAGATGGTGAGGTAGGGCGATGCGAGACCTGCTCTGGCTCGGGCGCTTCGTGCGGCCCTACTGGAAGGCCGGGATTGTGGCCCTCGTGGTCATGATCGCAGCCGGTGCGCTGGTACCTGAGGCGCTCGCCCGCACCAAGGCCGTCTTCGACGGCATCTTCCCCCACGCACAGATCATCCCCGGCGACATCGACCTGCCCGAGCGGCCCGCGGGGCCGGCGCTCGAAGAGATGACGCCACAGGAGATGGAGGCCCGACTGCTCCAGGCGGGTCTGACACTGTTCCTCTTCCTGCTGGCCGCGGCCGTGGCCGACGGCCTCGCCATCTACGTCGCCGAGTACGTGGGCCAGCACCTGCTCTACGAGCTGCGCAAGACCCTCTTCGCGCACCTCCAGAGTCTGGCGATGTCGTTCTACGACCGCCAGCGGCTCGGCGAGTTGATCTCGCGCGTCAACAACGACACGATGGTGCTGCAGCGCAATTTCGGCGCGAACCTGGTCTGGCTGGTGGCGTCGCCGGTCTCCATGCTCTACGGCACTTACAAGATGTGGCAGTTCTCCGCCTACCTGACGGTCAGCCTCGCTCTCGTGATCCCCCTGGTGGTCGGCCTGACGCTTGCCCTCGGGCGCCGCATCAAGATCCTCTCGCGCAAGATGCAGGAGCGGCTGGGTGACCTGACCACGGCCCTGCACGAGGCGCTGGCCGGGGTGCGCGTCATCAAGATCTTCGGCATCCAGCGCGAGGTGGGCGCGCGCTTCGACCGCGAGAACCGCGCGGTGATGGGCACCGAAATGGCGACGGCCTTCACGCGCGCCATCAACGCGCCCGCGGTGGGCATCGCCATCGGGCTGGCCATGGTCATCATTCTCATCCTGGGGGGGCGGCAGATCTCGGCGGGCCGGATGACCGGCGGCGACCTGATGGCCTTCATCCTGCTGCTGCAGTCGGTGGCCGGCGCGGTCAACCGTGTGTCGCGCCTGAACCTGGCGATGCAACAGGCGGGCGCGGCGGCGGCGCGCCAGCGGGAGTTGCTCGAGGTCAATGAGAGTCTGCCGGTCATCGACAATCCGGTCCCCCTCGAGCACATCGAGGGGCGCATCACCTTCGAGAACGTCTCGTTCTCCTACCTGGGCCGGTCACCCGCGCTGTGTGACATCAACCTCGAGATCAAGCCGGGAGAGGTGGTGGCTTTCGCCGGTCCGAGCGGGGCGGGCAAGACCACCATCGCGAACCTGATCCCGCGCCTCTACGACCCCACCGAGGGCCGTGTGCTGGTGGACGGCATCGACCTGCGTGACGTCGAGCCGCATGATCTGCGCAGGCATATGAGCATCGTGCCCCAGGAGACGCTGCTGTTCGGCGGCACCATCCGCGAGAACATCGCCTACGGACGTCCGGGCGCGAGCGACGAGGAGATCATCGAGGCCGCGAAGGCCGCCAACGCCCACGACTTCATCATGGCTTTCCCGGATGGCTACGACACCGAGGTGGGCGAACGCGGGGTGCAGCTCTCCGGAGGGCAGCGTCAGCGCGTGGCCATCGCGCGCGCCGTGCTGCGCGACCCGCGAGTGATGATCCTCGACGAGGCCACCTCATCGCTGGACAGTGAAAGCGAGACCGCCATCCATCGGGCACTGCAACGGATTCTCCAGGGCCGCACCTCGATCATCATCGCGCACCGGCTATCGACCATCCGCGACGCCGACCGTATCATCGTGCTCGTCGAGGGGCGCATTGTGGAGATGGGCCGGCACCAGGAGTTGATGGCCCGCAACGGCGTCTACGCCCGCCTCTACCGCGCGCACCACACGGCGGACCCCGACGCGTACATCGAGACCGACGAGGACGAATCACCCGACGATGCCTGACACCGACGACAACACCACCCGCAGATCCGGCGGCCGGGCCATGTGGATGGTCTACAACCTCCTCCTGGTCCTGCTGCTGCCGCTGATACTGCTGCTGCTGCTCTACCGCCTGATCGTGCGCAGCAAGACGCTCACCGGCTTCGACGAGCGCATGGGCGGCATCGCCGACCGCGTCACCGGCCTCGAGGGTGATGACCCGGTGGTCTGGGTGCACGCGGTCTCGGCGGGTGAGGCCGCGGCGGTTGCGCCGGTGGTGCGCGCCATCCGGGTCGCCGAGCCGCTGACGCGCATCGCGATGTCCACGGTGACCACGACCGGGCGTGAGATGGTGGGCCGACGCGGCGTCGATCCGGATGCCCTGTTCTTCTTCCCCTTCGACCTGCCGCTGATCGTCAGGCGCGTGCTCGACCAGGTACGGCCGGATGTGCTGGTGCTGGTCGAGACCGAGATCTGGCCCAACCTGCTCCACGCCGCCGCGCGCCGTGGCGTGCGCACCATCATCGTCAACGGACGCATCTCCGACCGCTCCTACGCCCGCGCGCGGGCGCTCAAGCCCCTGTTCGCCTGGATGCTGGGCAACGTGGATGTGATCTGCGCGCAGTCCCAGGAGGATGCCGACCGCTTCGTGGCGCTGGGCGCCGACCCGGCGAGAGTCACCGTCACGGGCAACTCCAAGTTCGACGAGGAGTTCCCTCTGGTCAACGAGGCGGACGCGAGCAAATTCCGCCAGGACTTCGGCTTCCGCCGCGATCAGCCGGTGCTGCTCGCGGCCAGCACGCACGAGGGCGAGGAGGAGATCATCCTTCAGGCCTTCACCAGGCTGCGCGTGACGCACGCCGACCTGCAGCTTGTCATCGCACCGCGTCATCCCGAGCGCGGCGGGCGCGTCGAGGACATCGTGCACGATCACGGCTACGCCGCCTACCGCCGCAGCCGCGCACTGGCGGCCGGCGGCCACGACCCGCTCGCGCCCGAGGGCGGGCCGCAGGTGTGCGTTGCGATTCTCGACACCATGGGTGAGCTGGCGCGCGTCTTCAGCATCGCCACCGTGACCTTCGTGGGCAAGAGCCTGGTGGCCGGTGGCGGGCACAACATCCTGCAGCCGGTAGCCCTGGGCAAGCCGGCGATCTTCGGCCCGCACATGGAGAACTTCCGCGACATCGCGGCCATCTGCCTGCGCGAGCAGGTGGGATTCGAGGTGGCAGACCTCGATGAGTTGGTCGCCCAGGTCGATCGGCTGCTGTCCTCGGAGGGCGATCTGGCCCTGGTGGCCGCGCGCGGTCCGGCGGTCATCGCCAAGTACTGCGGCGCCTCCGCGCGCAATGCTGAACGCGTCGTGCAGTTGCTACGGGCGGCGCTCACCCCACCGGAACTGGAGGGATAGCGCCTGGAACGCCGGTGGCGTGACCTTGTCTCCGGGCAGCGGCGCGGAACGGCGGCGAGGGCGGCGCGCATCGGCCTGTCGGCGCTCAGCCTGCCCTACGCCCTGGGCCTCAAGGCAAACCTTGCGGTCTACGAGTGGGGCCTGCGGCGCCGCTCCGAGCCCGTCCTGCCGGTGGTGAGCGTGGGCAACATCACCCTCGGCGGCACCGGCAAGACCACGGCCACCCGACGCCTCGCGCGTGACCTGCTGGCGCGCGGCGTGACTCCGGGGATCGTGCTGCGCGGCCACGGGCGCGATGCCGGTCCCGACCGGCTGATGGTCTCTGACGGCGCCGAGGCGCTGGTGTCGGTGGCGGAGGCGGGCGATGAGGCCGCAATGCTCGCGCACACGGTGCCCGGAGCGCCGATCGCCGTGGGCAAGCGCCGTGAGCGTGTTATCGAGGCGCTGGCCGCGCAGGGCGCCCAGGTGGCGCTGCTCGATGACGGCTTCCAGTACTTCCGCATGAGCCGCCTCGTGGACCTGGTGCTGGTGGATGCCACCTTCGACCTGGGAGGCGCGCGCGTCTTCCCACGCGGGTACCTGCGTGAGCCGCTGACCCACCTGCGCCGCGCCACGCACCTGCTGGTGACCCACGCCGACCTCGCGCCCAATGCACAGCTCGAGCGCATCGTCGCCACGCTCGAGGGCCATGCTCCGCAGGCGCCGGTGATGCTCGCGCGCCATGCGCCCGTCGGGCTCTACCGACTCGACCAGCCGGATA
>CAZTZN010000014.1:0-18524 GCA_964617715.1 uncultured Armatimonadia bacterium
CAAGCTGCATAATGCCGAGAGAACCTGTTGGAACTGCCCGGCCGCCAACCTGGTCGGCAACATCGACTTCACCGCCTGCGGCCAGTCGCTCGGGAAGATCAAGGAGGAGCAGGCGGGTGAGATGGTGTGCGAGTGCCGCCGCCGCCCGGAGCTGGGCAATTTCGAGCCCTCAATCACCTTCGAGCAGTGCCCCGAGTGGCAGCCCACCGAGTACGGCTACATGCTCCGGAACATGAAGGTGATGATCCTGGGCATTGACGGCTATCTGGGCTGGACCCTCGCGCTCAAGTTGGCCAGGCTCGGCTGTCAGGTCAGCGGCATTGACAACTACACGCGGCGCGACTGCGTGATGGAGAAGGGCGCGCATACCGTCGTGCCCATCGCCCGCATGACCGAGCGCCTGATCGCCGCGGAAGAGCAACTCGGTATCAGTATCAACTTCCGGCAGATGGATATCCGCGACCTGCGCAACCTCCGAGAGTTCATGGAGGAGGTCCGGCCCGAGGCCATCGTCCACTACGCCGAGATCCCCAGCGCCCCCTACTCGATGGTTGACGCCGACCACGCCATTGAGACCCAGCACAACAACACCCTGGGCACACTCGGCCTGCTGTGGGTGATGAAGGATGTGGTCCCGGAGAGTTCGCTCATCAAGCTCGGGACCATGGGAGAGTACGGCTCTCCGCTGACCGGTCGTCCGCTCTTTGAGGGGGTCTTCCCCAGCGACGCGGTCCTGCGCTGGGACGATCGTGAGTGGAGCCTGGGCGGCGAGATCACTCCACGCGATCCGGTCAGCTTCTATCACTGCTCGAAGGTCCAGGACACCTTCAACGTCTATGAAGCCTGCAAGTACTGGTGGCTGCGCTCCTATGACGTCATGCAGGGCGTGATCTACGGCGTGCACACGCCCGAGGTGGCGGCGGACGACCGGCTGCGCACCCGCCTCGACATCGATGAGTGGTTCGGCACGGTGGTCAATCGGTTCGTCGCGCAGGCAATTCTGGGCATTCCCCTGACCGTCTACGGCGAGGGCAATCAGATCCGGGGCCTCATCGCCCTGGGCGACGCCATGGAGTGCATGACCCGCCTGATCGTGTCACCACCCGAGCCCGGGCAGTACGCCGTGGTCAACCAGGTCTCCGGGCTGCACAAGATCCGCGACCTGGCCGATGCCGTCGCCAGGGTCGGCAAAGAGTTCGGCTACGACGTGACCATCCAGCGCCTCGAGAACCCGCGGGTAGAGGCGGAGGAGCACCCCCTCGAGGTCGTCTCCCAGGCCCTGCCCGGCACCTTCGGCTTCCGGCCGCAGGTCAGCCTCGATCAGGAGATCACGGAGATGTTCAAACTGCTGACGCGCCCCGACATCGTGAGTCGCATCAGGATGAAGAGCCACACGGTACTGCCCCGGACCCGCTGGTCCGGCGAGAAGCGCGAGTCGGACGTTCTGGAGATCTACGAGCCGGGCACCAAGGAGCGAGGAGGCTACGAGGGCCGGCTGGTGGTCTCCGACCCCGGCTCGGTGGGCGCCGAGGTCGAGACGATTCTGACCTCGACCGGTGAGGAGGACGAAGATGCCGGCCGAGATCAGGACTGATGACTTCGAGCGGGAAGTGCTGCAGGCCGACAAGCCCACACTGGTGGATTTCTGGGGCTCGTGGTGCATCCCGTGCAAGCAGATGGAGCCGATCCTCGAGACGCTGGCGGCGAGCCGGCCGGACCTAGCGGTGGTCAAGGTCAACATCAACCGCAATCGTAGGCTGGCCATCGAGTACCGGGTCATGGGCGTCCCCACCTTCATACTCTTCCAGAACGGAGAGGAGCGCGGGAGGGTGGTGGGCGCCCACACCGCCGCACAGTTGCAGCGTTTCATCAACGACCATCTGGCCGGAGAGGGCTGACCCTCCCGCCGCGGGATCGGGCACGCAGTCGGCCGGCCGTCCCGGGCGGGGTCAGGGCGTCCGCGGGTCGAACCACGCCTCCGGGCTCGGCGCCAGGTAGGGCGGGATGCCCTTCACGGCCACGTTCAGGTCCATGTCGGTGTAGAGCACCACGTCGAGCATCATGCCGTCGGGGTTGGCGGGCAGCGTCACCTGGAGCACCGCCTGCCGGCCGGCCCCCTCGGCAGGCTGCGTCACATCCTCGGCGGCCAGCACCTGGCCGTTGGTGCCCAGCACCATCGCGCCGAAGTGCCCCCGATGCCAGTCCACCACGGTGAGGGTGAACTGCGTGACGCCCGCCGGGGCATACAGCGCCCAGCGGCCGCTGCCGATCCCGCCCAACGACAGGCCCGGCACCAGCTCGATCACGCGCCGTCCGCCCGTGCAGTTGATGTCCCAGGTAGCGCGCATGTCGTCGTGAATGCGCACGGTGTACGTGCCCTGTGGGCCGCCCGCGGGCAGTTCCCGCGCCCACGACCACTCCTCGTCGGTGTCAAACTGCTCGCGCGCCACCACCTCACCGTCGGGCGCGAGCACCTCGAGCGTCCCGGTGTCCTCCTCGTGGTTGCGGGCGCCGTAGGGCAGACGCGTTGCCTCGATGGCGAAGACCTCCTCGCCTTCGCGCAGCAGATGGATGACCTTGTCAACCGGCCCGCGCACCCGCAGAGCGGTCGCCTGCGGAGCGCTCAGCATTGTCTCCCGTCGCAGCTCCTGCAGGTCCAGCCGCCGCGCCAGCCGTACCGCCTCGCGGCCCTCATCCGCCCGATCCAGCGCCGCCAGCACATCCGAGGCGAAGTGCAGCTCCTGGGCGAACGACTTCCCCCAGCCGCTGCCGCCATCGCGCAGAACGCCGGCGAAGGCTTGCGCCACGATGTCCATCAGCTCCGCATCGCCGGTCCTCTCGGCCACATACGCCATCGGCGCGATGATCAGCATGGTCGTGCCCGAACCGGCCTTCTCCGGGTTGTTCAGGTAGGCCGGCGAGGAGGTGTAGTGGAACGCCCAGCGGCCGGGCACCCACATGACGTCGCGCAGCCACCGACAGCCCGCCTCCATCGAGGTGAGCACGCGCGGATCGCCGGTCGCCTGGTGGTAGTCCTGCATCCCGCTCATGAGGATGCCGATCAGAAAGGCAACATTCCCCACCGCGCCGGGGTAGCCGGCCGCATGGTCGCGAGGCAGCACGTGGGGCCAGGCGCCGGTCCCCTCCAGGTCCTGCTCGCGCAGCGCCACCTCGACAATCTGCCGCGCCGCCTCGAGGTAGACCGGGTCGCCGGTGGCGCGCTGCAGGGCCATGATGGCCGCGAGCGACCAGCCGGCGGAGCGCTCGTGGGTGCCCAGGTGCTCGAAGGTCGGCGCCATGGCGAAGGCGATGTGCTCGCCGAGACCGATGGCGCACTCCATCACCCGCGGCTCACCGCACAGATACCACGCGTCCACCATGCCGTCCGCCCAGGTGTGGCCGTTGGCGGCGGTGGTCATCGAGGTGTACGGGTAGCTCCAGCTCGGCGCGGCCAGATGCTGCGACCACTCACCGGTGTGACACACCGAGTGCGGGGCCATCGCCCCCACGTTCATGATGTCCGGATAGGCGTGCACGCAGTCCACGTCGGCCTGGTGGCGCGCCGCCGCCAGCGCCAGCCGGTAGTAGTCGCGGTTGCCCGTGCGCGCGAACTGCATGAACAGGCCATGGGGCAGGTCGTACTCGTTGTTGCCCCAGTTGCGCCCGCGCTCGCCGAACCAGTCGCCCCAGTTGAGGAAGCCGTACTCGCGCTCGCTCTCCTTGAGCGCCATATGCTCGGCGAAGCGCCGGGCGACATCATTGTCCCAGGCCGCAAACTCGCCCTCACGCAGCGGCGCCATGTCACCCAGCGCCCCGGTCTGCGCATAGCGCGCCGAATCGATCACCGGCACGAGCGGCATATCCAGCGCGAGCGCCGCGGCGGTCACGTCCGACTCGTCGCCCGAACCGTGGAAGCGCAGGGCCATGCGCGTGGTCTTCGCCATCCCCCACTTCATGCGATAGCAGCCCTCGACGAACGGATAGCGCAGGTTCTCGGGCAGCTCAGTCCAGAAGTCCTCCCCGTCGAGTGCGGGCAGGATCTCGACCAGCGCCCGGTCGCGGTCGGCGCTGAGCGCCTTCGGGTATTCCTGCCAGAAGTCGGGCAGCGTCACCACCACGCCCGAGCCGTCGGCCGCGCGGTAGTCCATCGCGCCCGGCAGCCGCAAACCCTCGATCTCCTCATCGCCGACGGCTGCGAGCTGATCGTGCTTCTGCATGACACGCGCCCCCGGCCCCACGTCTGCCTGGATGCCATCCTGGCCCTCCGGCCCGGCGAAGCGCGCGCTCGCGCCGCCCGCGGCCAGTTCGATGGGCATGCTCAGCGAGCGGATGTCCGTGAACTCGGTCTCCAGCCAGTCATCAATGTGGGTCGCAGCGATCTGCACCGTCGTTGAGCCCGCCACGAAGGTCAGCCGCACGATCGCGCGCAGGTACTCCGAGCCGTCGTCCGAGACGTAAGGCGCCTCCAGGCGGATGGTCGTCGCCAGGGGGCCGCGCTTCTCAAAGCGCACCTGAGGCGTGGCGTTCGCGAGCCGGTAGACCTCGCCGCTCTCCCCCACCACCACGATCCCCTCGGGCGTGGCGCCCACCGGCCGGCCATTGACCCGCACCTCGCCCAGCAGCGCCATGCGGTCGGTGGGCACCATCACTTCCATCGGCCCTGTGCTCACGACGATGGCATCATCGCGCTGTTCGATACGCAGAGCATCGGGCACCGGCGCGCGGCTCACGGCGCTGCCGTACTCCACGGTGAGCTGCGTCTGCTCGCCCGCGCCGAGATCGGCAAGCAGGTCCACCAGCGCCCAGCGGATGCTGTCGTCGGGCCAGAAGCTGGTCGCGGTCGCCTGGGCGGGGAGTTCGGCGCCGGTGTCATCGATCACGCGGATCATGCGCGCATCGAAGACCTCTCCCCGCCCGAACGGGATGCCCACGCTCACCAGCTCGCCCACGCGCGCCACGCCCGCCTCCTCCAGCAGGTCGATGCCCACGCGCTCGCGCTCCACCGTCGCCCCTCGCTCGGGCGCGCGGCCGTTGCCGCCGAAAGGCACCGGTGGCTGCGGCCGGCGCGGGGGGAGATTGTCGCGCGTTCCCGGCGCGGGCTCAACCTGCTCGCGCCGCAGCCCCTTGTTCACCAGCCGGTCGAGGCCGGGCAGTTCGGGCAGCTCGCGATCGGTGAAGACCGGTACCCGCACCTGTCTCCAGTCGGTGCTGTCGGAGCCGTCACCCGCACGCTGCACCAGCAGCCGGACGCGCACCACGGCCGCGTCGCCCTCGCGGTGCAGCTTCACCTCATCGGCGATCCAGACCGCGTTGCCCTCGGGGATGCCGCGCGCGGCCGTCCGGCCGCCCTCGAAGACGTTGGGGTTGCCGACCGAGGCGCCGACGTTCGCGCCGCCGCACGAGTACTGCACATCGGTGCCCACGACTTCGGGCTTATCCTGGCGCCCGGTGTCCGGATCATTGTCCGCGTCCACGTAGAGCACCAGGGTGTCTCCGGTGACCGGGAACTCCTCGGCGAACTCCACCTTCCAGATGTAGCGGTCGGCGGCCACGTGGGCCATGTACAGCCGTCGCAGATCGGGGGAACCGTCATCACGCGCCGGGCTCTCGGCCACCAACACAAGTTCGTCCGCCCGATTGAGGTCCGAGCCCAGCACCAGCTCGACCCGGTCAGGGATCGTGTCGCCATCGGCATCCTGCCCCGATGCGGGCGCGACGGCCAGCGCCGTACAGGCGAGCACTGCTGCGAGACACCAGCGGAGCGGCCTCATCATGGAACACCTCTGATCCTGGGAGTAGGCCCGCGATCATGATACTGCATGCCCGCGAGCCGGAAAAGGTCCCGGCGCCGCGCGGGCGAACTCGCTCACCGCCCGGCCACACGACTCTCGGAGGCCCATCATGTCTGACGACCGGCAATGCCCCCGCGCCGCGTACGATCTGCACCTGCACACCTGCTGGAGCTACGACGCCACTGCGACCGTGGGCGCGATCTTCGACGCCGCGCAGGCCGCCGGCGTGCGCCGCATCGCCATCACCGACCACCATGTCGTGGATGGCGTGCCCGAGGCACTCGCCGCCGCCGCGGACCATCCTGACGTCACCTTCATCCCCGCCGCCGAACTGACCGTGACCGCGAGCATCGGTGCGGTGGACATCGTCTGCCTGGGCTTCACTGCCCGGGCCATCGACGAACTCGCGCCGGTATGGGACGCCTACCACGAGTGGCAGCGCGAGTACGGCGCGGCGGTGTGCGCGGGCATGTGCGCGCTGGGCTTCGACTACACCGACGCGCACCGCGAGGAGCTGCTGGCGTCATACCGCCCGCCCGAGGCGCTGGCGATGCAGGGCGCGACCCATGTCGCCAACAAGATGCAGCGGGCCTGGTTCATCGAGCAGGGCTTCATCGCCGACGAGGAAGAATACGGCGCGGTGCTGGCCGCGGCCGCCGAGCGTGTGCCCCGGCCGCCCTATCCCGCCGCCGACTTCGTGCTCCCGGCCGTCAGGGCGCAGGGGGTGTTGCTCGTGATCGCCCATCCGACCGGCTACTTCCAGCGCGACAATCGCGAGCGCATGGATCTGCTGCGTGACGAGCTGCTGCTCGATGGCGTCGAGTGTGCGCACCCCGGTGTCCCGCCCGAGCTTACGCCGGTCTACCGGGCGTGGTGCGAGCAGCACGACCTGCTGTCCACCGGCGGCAGCGACGCGCACTGGTCGGAGGAGGTTCACGAGCGCATCGGTCACCACATCGGCCCGAACGAGTGGTGGCCTGAGATCGAGGCCCGGCTCCCCGCCGGCGCCATCGTCAACCGCTGACTTAGCGGTCGGCCCGCCGGTCGTGACGGTGGAAGTTGCTCGTCTCCACCACGTCGAAGTCGCCGAACTCATCCATGGCCGCGTCGAGCAGCATATTAAGGCCGAGGTTGTCGGCCGGGTAGTGTGGCACCACTACTATGCTGACATTGCGCTCGCGTGCGACCCGGTTCAGCTCCTCGGAAGTGGCCATCACCCACAGAGTCCCGCAACCCGCGTCGCACAGCGCCTCGAAGACCTGCGGCGTCGGGTTCCACCCGCCGTAGAACGCGTGGTAGACCTTCCCGAGCGGATCGCGCCTGTCCCCGACGGCCACCTCAGTGCCCTTGCCCCGACTGATAAGCCAACTGACCTCGGGCCACGCGTCGCAGATGTCCACCAGATCGCCCACCGTCTCGGGACGATCCTCCTCCAGCACCCGTCTGCCCTCCTGGAACAGGTACGCATCCGCCGGGCTGTGGATAGTCATCAGCGGCATGCCCAGCGCCTCGGCCACCTGGGTGACCTTCAGGTTGTGACTGCGCTGATCGCCCTCGGACGAGGGCCGCACGAGCTTGTGGGCCTTGTGGACCGGGACGCCGAAATCAGTGAGCATCTGCACCTGCGGCCAGATCGTCTCCAGCCGCGAGCCGAGGCCACCGCCGATCGCCGAGGCGTGGTGGGCCAGCACCAGGTCCACCGGCCGGTCGTGATCGCGCAGGCGGTCGGCGAGCAGCAGCTCGGTGCCGTCGATGTCGATGCCACACAGCAGTCGCCGCACCACCGTGTCCGGGTCCCCACAGGCAATGCGGGTGTCGCCGAAGGGGTTGGTGCGGCGCTCGGGGTCGAACTTACGCCGGGCCGTCTCGTCCAGGCCCTCATACTCGGCGCGGACGGACGCCATCTGCCGGGTGAGTTCATCCGGGCCCCGAGGGTCAAGGGCCTTGCCTCTCTCGATGGCGAATTCGTACAGCTCTCGCACAGTCATGCAGATGCCCCGCCTTCGAGCGTCTGACGGTTGCCGGCCGCGGCGGTTGTGGCCGCCCGACGACTACCGGTTAGCGAGTTCTATATACACCACGGCGTGCGCAGACGCAAGCGGCGGTTCACACGCCGCGGCATGTCGTGCGGCCCGCAATCGGGTCATGGATGAGAAGGTAGACGCAGCCGTGCGCGTGAATGCTGTTGTGTCGAGAGCGGCGCGCGAGATCGCCGCAGAACCTCAGTCACGGAGTTGGTTGACGTGGGACGAAGCGCGATGACGTTCGTGGGGGCGCTCATTGTGTGCATCCTGTTGCCGGCGGTGATCGGCGTGCGTGCGCAGCAGCTTGATCCGACCGATTGGTCCGACTGGGAGAAGTACCGCAACCTTGACAATCATCCCTGCACCACCATCACCCCCGCCGACCTCGAGCGCGCCCGGCAGAACATCGAGCGGTTCACATGGGCCCGGGAGTACGCCGACTCGGTGGTCGCGACCGCCGACGCCCGGGTGGCCCCGCTGAGCCCCGAGTATCTGGAGCAGATGATACCGCGTACCACGCCCGGGGGCGTGGGGCCGTGTCCCGCCTGCCGGGCACAGGGCCGGCCCTGGCACCCGAACGGACAGTTCACGTGGACGCCGGCACGCCCCGAGGAGATTCGCTGTCGGGTCTGCGGCACCGTCTTCCCCAACGAGGAGTATCCGGAGACGGTCGAAGTCAGCACCGACTGGGGGCATGGGCAGACCATCACCTTCTACGGCGGGGACACCTTCAAGACCTTCGGCTACCGCTACGAGCGCCCCAGCTTCACGGGCATGATCCGCCGCGCCAAGGTCGGGTACATGATCGGCACGGTGCGTACCATCGCCCTGGCCTACGCCTTCACCGAGGACCCGCGCTACGCCGAGGCCGTGCGCGACATCCTGCTGCGCTTCGCCGAGGTGGTGCCCGAGTACCTGGTGCGCGCCGGCTACGGCTACGGTGAGTACGCGGGCATGGACCCGCACGTGGCCGCGAAACACATCAATGACCTGCCCGAGGATGAGCTGGTCTATCCGCCCAACGTGCCGGATCGCAGGATCTACGCGGGCTACTGGGCCGCAAGCCGTTTCGGCACGAACGGACAGGATGGCGCACCGGTGGCCAGCCTGACCGAGGCCTACGACCTCACCTGCCTGGCACAGCGCGACGGGCGGCCGGTGTACACCGATGAGCAGCGCATCCGCATCGAGCGCGACGTTCTGCTCGAGGGCAGCTATCTGCTCGCCTGTGACACCTCCATCAACAACAAGTCGGTGGGCGGCCGGACCGCCGCGGCCATCGTCGGCCTGTGCGTGGGCCACCCGGGTCTGGTGCACTTCGGCATCGACGGCTTCCGCCGCACCGTGAATGAGTGGTTCCTGCCCGACGGGGGGACCTCCGAGTCCCCGGCCTACGCGATGATGACCATGGGCAACATCCGTCGCTTCCCCCTGGCCTTCCGCGACTACTCCGACCCCGCAGGCTACGTTACCCCCACCGGGGAGCGGCTGGACGACTTCAACGCCGCGCGCGACACCCTCTACGGCGACTGCTGGCAGAGCCTGATCTGGACGCTGCAGGGCAATCTCAGGCACACGCCCGACGCCGACTCCTACCGCACCACCGGCATCTCGGCCTACTACGCCGAGCTGATCGCCCTCGCCTACCCGACACCTGAGCATATCGCGCTACTCAAGGAACTGGCCGGCGGCGAGGGCGCTCCCGGCGCCCGCGACGCCGCCATCTTCTATCGCGACCCCGACCTGCAGAACACCGAGGTCCCCGCCTTCACGCTGCCGGATGTGGTTTTCCCCTATCTCTCGCAGGGATACCTGCGCACCGGCGAGCACGGCCGTGCCGGCACCGTGATGCTCAATGCCAGCCACTGGGGCGGACACCATCACCTCGACAGCCTCGACCTCTACTGCTGGCAGGACGGCCGGGAGTTGCTCTCCGACCTCGGATACCTGTGGGACCACCCCGACAGCTATCAGACCCGCCGCACCTGGGCGCACAACCTGGTGATGGTGAACGAGAAGGACCAGCGTTCGCGAGAGCGGGGCGGCAGCTTCCACCTCTTTGCCGTGACGCCGCAGGTGAAGGTCATGGAGGCGTCCTCCGCCGCCTATCAGGAGGCCGACGTCTACCGGCGCACCTGCGTGCAGATCGAGCGCCCGGGCGGTCGGCCCTATCTGGTGGACATCTTCCGCGTGCGGGGCGGACGGGTGCGCGAGTACGTCTTCCACGGCCCGCACCGGAATTACGAGCTGACCGGCCTGACGCCGGAGGAAGTGACCCACCAGGCCGCCGGGCAGATGCGGTTTGCACTGCGTTTCCAGATCGCCGAGATGGGCGAGTTGATGGTGGACGACGTGGAGATTCGCCCCATCGATGCGCAGGGCAACGAAGGCGGGAACATTGTGCCCAATCCCGCGGTCACCGGCGGCGATGGTGAGCACCTGCCGGCCGGCTGGGGGATGTACGGCGGCAACGGCCGCGCGGTCTGCGGAGTCGCTCCAGGCCGCGATGATACGTACAGTGCGCGCATCGAGGCCACTGAAGCCGACGAGCGCGGGCGCGTCAACGTGGCGCTGATCTGCGGCGACTCGAACGGCTACACCGGCCCCAATGCGCTGCCGGGTCAGCGTGGGCAAGCCTACCGGGTGCGCTTCGCGCTGCGGGGAACCGTAACCCGCGTCAACGTGGGGACGGTCTGCTGGCCCGCCGACCCCACCTCAGCCGATGACCGCAAGCACGCCTCGGTATCACTCGATGAAGTGCCCGTCCCGGGCGACGAATGGCGGATGTATGAGGGCAGCTTCACCCTCGACCCGCCGGATGAGCGGCTGACCGACCCGCGCGCCGCCGACGGCGGCGAGCCCTGGAGCATCGCCTGGACCTGGGAGGACGGCTACCGTTTCGATGCGCTCTTTCCCGGCGCGCCCGGCGAACGGGTGCTCATCGGCGAGGGCTGGGGCCAGCGTGATCATCGCAACACCGACCGCGGCGCCACCCTGCCCTACCTTGTCCGCCGTCGCACCGGCGATGCGCTGGATGTGTTCACAACCGTCTTCGCAGGCGCGCCGGAGGGCGCGACCGCAGTGACCGTGGTCGAGCGCCTGCCTCTGCCCGCGGACGCGCCCGAAGGTGCCGTCGCGCTCGCGGTGCGGACTCCCGCCGGCATCGACATCATCGTCAGCATGCTCGATGCGCGTGAGATCAGCGTCGCTACCCCGGCGGGCGAGCTGACCACCGACGCCCGGGTGGCGGTCGTGCAGCTTGATGGCAACCGGCCGGTCGCGGCCATGATGACCGAGGGCGCACGCCTGAGACTGGGCGCCTGCGAGCTGTCGCTACCCGAAGCGGCGCTGCACGGCGCGGTGGCCGACGTGGGAGCATCACAGGGCGAGTCGTGGTTCGTCGTGGATGCGGACCTCGCAACCGATGACGCTCTGACGGGGAGCACACTGTTCGTGACCGACGGGGACACCATGCGCGGCTATCCCGTGCGCGGGGTGGCGCGCGTTGATGGCGAGACCAGGGTGCTGACCAGGCTCGACGGCATCGGCTTCGTGGCGCGCGGGGGCGAGGCCTGGCGCATTCCCCTCACCGCCACATGGAAGCAGTAGCGGGCCCCCGCCTGGATCGCATCGATGGCGACCGAACGCGCCGGAGCGGATCGGCATGGTCGTTCACCGGCCCGCGGGCTTGTCGAAGTGCTGGTAGTCCTTGCAGCTCGTCCAGTCCCCGCCCCAGCGCCATCCCCGGCGCTTGAAGGCCATCACTACCGAGCCGTCCGGGGTGATCGAGTAGGGGTCTTCGCCCGGTCGCCATTCGCCCGGGACGTAGGGCGGCTCGTCGGGGTGCACAATCTTCTCCCCGCCCTTGATCATCGGGTTTTCCGCGCGGTTGATGTCGATCGCCCGGCCCAGAGCGTGGTTCGACAGCCCGCTTCCCCCGGCAACGGTTCGGTAGTCGTAGCCAATCACCTCATGGATCGGAAAACGCTCCGGAGACAGGTAGATCTCCCGGAAGATCTCCAGCACCTCGGGCGCCAGCGCCGCCGCCACCACCACTGTGCGCTGCATCGAGACCTTCTCGCCGCTCTGCAGGTCCCAGGCCAGGAAGTGCACGGTGCTCATGCCCTCCAGCTCCGGGTGGGGCTCAACGAAGAAGCGCGGTCCCTCGGCCTTGAGCAGAACGGCGCGCGGGCGGCTGGGAGAGGGGTTGCGGATGATGATGCGCGCGTCGCCGCCGGACTCTTCGTAGACGCACGCGGTGCCGAGCTGCTCGGAAAGCGTCGTGACGCGCCTGACGATCCGCTCCAGATCGGCCCCCCCGGCGGGGGCGGGATCGCCCGCCCGGAAGCGCATCCGCACCGGGTGGACCACCAGCTCCTGCCACTGCCCGGCCTTGAGACGGACTTCAAGCGCGGCGCTGAAGTGGTTCGACTCCCACGGGGTGGGGAAGGCGAAGTTGCCCAGGCTGTACGCAATCGGCCTGCCCCGGTATATCTCGATGCCGTGGAGCCTGTGCGGATGGTGCCCCACGACCAGGTCCGCTCCCGCATCGATGCACAGGCGCGCGATCCGGCGCGGCAGCGGATCGGGCGCATCCGTCCCCTCGGTGCCCCAGTGGAAGGCCACGACCACAAAGTCCGCGCGCCTGCCGGCGGCATTGATGTCCTTGCGCAGCATCTCGCGTGTCATCTGCGTTGGCTCGCCCTCGGCGCTACCGCCGACGAACACGGTTCCGGCGAGCTGATCGGTCGCGGCGAAGCCGTCGGTGCCGGGAAGGGTCCTCGTGCTCACGTAGGCGAGCAGCGCGATGGTCTGACCCGCGACCTCACAGACTACCGGCTCGCGGGCAGCCGCTATGTCGGCGCCCGCGCCCGCATGCCGGATGCCCGCGGCGTCGAGCTGCCTGATGGTCTCCAGCAGCGCCTCGCCACCGTAGTCCATGATGTGATTGTTCGCCAGCGTCATCGCGTCGAAGCCGGCGTCGGCCAGGCGCTGCGCCTGCGAGGGCGGGGCGCGAAACAGATACTCGTTGCGCAGCACGCGTCCCTGGTCGTCAAACTTCAGGGGCGTGGGGTGGCCGTGGACAGAAAGCGGACACTCCAGGTTGCCGACCGCGAAATCCGCGGACGAGATCAGGTCGGAGGCGTGGGTCAGGTAGTCGCGGTCCTGCAGGGGCAGCAGGTCGCCGACGAACACCAGGCTGGCCTCGCCCGGCGACGCGACGCGCACCGGCGCCAGGGACGGTGTGTGCTCCCACTCGTCGCCGCTGCCCGGCAGGCCGACCGGCCAGCCGAGCTGCTCCAGACGGAGCCGGGACGCGACGTCCCGGGGCCCCCAGGTGGAGCCCACGAGCCAACCCGCCCCGAACAGGGCCGCGGCGACGAGTACCAACACCGTTGCCTTCGCACCTTGACGCAGCATTGCGACAGTGACCTGCCCGCAGTCCCTGGAATCGAGCTTCCCGACTCCCCTGCCCGCTTCATCGCCCGGCCCATCGTCACCTGCTCGACCGTGCAGCCACCCTCCATCCGCCTTCGCGCGCAGGTGCGTCTCCGGTGGCGGCGAAGGCACGCACGGACTCGCAATGGGCGGGCGAGCGGGAGGTCTGTCGATGGCCGCCGACTGTCTGCACTGCGACGTGCTGGCGCTGATGCTGATGGGCGCGTTCCTGCTCGCCGCGGGGCGCGGTGAGGCACAGGGTGACGATCCCGGCCGGTTTCTGGTGCGTGATCGCGAGGCCTTCCTGCGCCTGCTGGACCTCGACCGCCCGGAGCTGGCCGCCGTCAAGGACGCGCTGGACGCCGGGGACGTTGAGGCGGCGGGCGCGGCCTACATGGCGCACTTCCGGGCGATGGCTATCAGCCCGGCGCTGATCACCGACTGGCGGCATGTGCCACGCAACCCCGACGTGGACACCGCGCGCGCGGACGGGCTGCTCGCCGGCGACTTCTGGGATGGTTACAGCGTGTGGCAGGTGCCGGAGACGGGCTTCGACTGGCATGGCTCCCCACTGTCGTGCTGCACGCGCTTCCCGGTGCTGCCGACCCTGCGCGACGCGGCCCATCACACGCGCGATCCGAAGTACGCGCGCTTCATGGTCGAGCACATCCTCGGATACATGCAGGCCTACCCCATCGCGGAGTTCGTCGGCAAGAGCACTGATGACGGCTGGACGGACCACACCACCACCGCGAAGCCATGGTACTGGTGCATGATTCCCGAGCGGCTGATGCAGCTTCCGCAAACGGTGGCGCTGCTGCGCGATTTCCCCGAGGTCACCGACGACGAGCTGCTGGCGATGCTCCAACGCCTGTATGAGGAGGCAGGCTATCTGACGACCGAGCTGGGGCGCTGGGTTGAGCGGCGCCACAACGGCGGCGCGGCCATGATCAAGGGCCTCGCCACCACCTGCGCCCTGCTGCAGGACTTCCCGGCCACGCGCGCCTGGCTCGACTACGATGCGCGGCTCCTGACGCAATACCTCGATGAGGCGTTCTACCCCGACGGCATGTGCGTGGAGCTGACCACCGCCTACTCGGCGAGCGTGTCGGTGATGCAGCAGCAACTCGCGTACATGCTGCGGGAACAGCAGCCGATCCGAGAGCGACGCGAGCGACTGGCGAAGCTGGTGGAGGTCATGGTCGGGCTGAGCGACCCAACGAGGCGGCTACCCTCCTTCGGCGACCTCTACGCCGGGAGTCTGGCCGGCGCGGTGTACCGCCCGCTGGTGCGCTGGCTGGGGATGCCGTGGGTGGAGACGGTGCTCGATGACGCGGATGGGCCTGAGCCGCCGTTTCTGACCTGGCCCCCACCGGGCGCGGAGCAGTGGTGTGGCTACTACACGATGCGCAGCGACTGGTCGGCGGACGCGCGCTTCATGATGATCGACGGCGGACCGTGGGGCACGACCCATCAGCACGGGGATCGGCTGAGCTTCGTGGTGACGGCATGGGGGCGGCGCTTCATCATCGACCCCTCAGGGACCCGATACGCCAGCAACCGGCCGGGAGCGTTCATCGGCGGCCAGCCGTCGGGCTTCCTGCACAACACCATCACGGTGGACGGCGTGGACGAGTTCCACAGCGAAGGCACCGTCGCCGAGGTCACTGAGCCGCTGAACAACAGGTGGGAGCAGGGCCCGCAGCATATCCTGTTCGCAGCCGACTACTCCTTCCGGCCGCTCAAGCCCATCACCTGGCAGCGGCGCGTCGTGTTCGTTGACGGGAGCTACTGGCTGCTGCAGGACGTCCTCATCGGCGACCAGGATGCGGCGGACCTCGAGCAGAACTTCCAGTTCGAGGCCGACATTGAGGTGGAGCTGCAGGGGACGATGGCGATCGCGACTGCGTCCAACGGCGCCCGGCTGGTGCTGGCGCCGCTCGAGGGAGGGCTGCAGCCCGCCGTCACCATCGGTGACCGGACGCCGCACACGACCTACTGGCCGAGCGGGACCTCCACCACCGTGCTGCGCAGCAGCAATGGCTACGACCAGCAGCACGCACGCGGATGGACGGGGCGTGGCAGCGACACGCTCATGCCCGCGCCGGCGGTGACCTACGCCGGCCGCGCGGAGCTGCCCGTGATGCTCACCGTGGCGATCGTGCCGCTGGCGCCCGGACAGGCACCGGATGATCTCCCGGACATCACGCGCCGGACGCGCGACAACGAGACCGTGTGGACGCTGCCCACGAGCGAGGGCGCGCTGCAATTGCGCACCGGTCTTGACGGCTGCTCCGTGTTCGCGGAGGCCGCCCGGTGACGCGGGCGACCGGCGGCGGCCTTCCGTGCGCGGCAGGGTCCGGAGGGAGGCCCGTCACTCGCCGGTCAGGCGCGCGCATAGAGGGATCGTGAAGGTGTTCTCGCCCTCGATGGTACGCTGCGGGAAGAAGACCTCTTCGGTAGTCCCGCCCTCGATGCGCAGGCCGTGGTCGTGCGCGAGGACGATCGCAGTCTGATCCCCCTTCCCTTCGATTCGGTCGATCTCGTAACCGTGGCGGCAGCCGTTGCCGTGGGTCACGATCATCCAGGTGCCCCGCAACGCGTTGCCGAGCGGCAGCTCCGCATCGGTGATGAACGCATCCTGATCCGCCCCGTCCGCTCTGCGCATGGCGGCTTCGATCGTGCCGGTCCAGGCGCTGCGCTCCATCTCGATGGCCTGCCCGCCGGCTACGAGCCCTCGGCCTTCGAACAGCCACATCGCGACCGGCTCGCCGCCGATACGCCGCACCACGCCCAGGCGGCCTCGAAGCGTAATGTCGCCGACCGTCCTCGTCGGGAACGGTTCCTCATCGAGGGTGCTGATGATGGTGTCGGTTACCGCGCCGACGCTCACCTGCACGGCCACGCAGTCCGGATCCGCGGGCGTGACCTCGAGAGCACGCACATCGTCGATGAATGGCCCGCCCAGGAACGGCTCTTCGACCGCGGCGAAGACCGAGTGCAGCGGCGCCGCACCCGAACGCCGGGCCGCGAGTTGCGGCATCCAGAAGTCGAGTGCCTTGCGGTCCTCGCCCCGCGAGCCCACCCCCGCCCGTCGGATCGACGGTGTCTCGCCCAGATACAGCTTGGTGGGCGCGTTCCCGACGATGTGCACGCGCACGCCCCGACCGGGCTCTTCGGCGTACCGGAAGGTGACGCTGAACCCGCTCTCCGAAGACCCGTGACGCATCTCTCGCCAGATCCGGTAGCTGTCCGGCGGCTGTGCGCCCGCGAACTCCTCGCCCGCCGGCGCCAGCGACAGACTCGTCTCCGCGGTCATGTCCTCGTCGGCGCTGCCATGCAGCAGCCAGTCGTGCATGCTGCCGCCGCGGGTGCGCGCGATGTCCACGACATAGGCGTTTCCGCCGGACAGCGGGATCAGCACCAGCATCCGCCGGTACATGTCCAGCCCGTCGATGTTGGCGTAGCTCCTGACCCCATCCGCGGCGACAACGCTGATCGCGACGTCGGCGGGCGCGGTTGCGGCCGCCGGAAAGAACCACAGCAGGTCGCCGTCGGAGGGCCTGCCCTGCTGTTCCTGGCGATCCACCGCGACCAGGTTGTGGCTGATGGTGGAGATCGTCCACCAGCGCTGGTTGGTCCACGTGTATCCGATATCGGAGAGCATCTCGCGCTCCTTCGCCCAGAGCGTGAGATTGAGGTTGTCCCGGTGACTGTGGCCGTAGGCGCCGGAGAAGTGCAGTTGGGCCTGGATCTGATCGGGCCCCTCACCGAGGCCCAGCGAAGCGTGGCCGTAGCCCGGGAGAATCGTCGAGATGGTTCGCTCGCGCGGCTCGGCGCGTCGTTCGTGAGCCCAGGTGTCGTGCACCGGCGTGGAGGTCCCGTCGGGGAAGCACACCGGCTCGAAGGCGTCTTGGACCTTCGACCAGAACGGCAGGTCGGCCTCGGGGTCGAAGTCATCGAAACGCGTCCCGTCGGCCTCATCCACGTAGCCCGGAGGGTCGGTGTATCCTCTCACTTTCGAGAACGCGCTGCGTAGCCCGCCGAGCGTCATGTAGTGGTAGCTGGGCGATTCGTGCCAGGTCCCGTCGTAGAAGAACCCCTCATCAAGGTTCCGCATCATCCACCCGACCGCGCGATGCACCATGGCCGGATCCCCGAGGACGCGGCCGAGCATCGCCGCGCTGGTGATGTCATAGCCCACGACGTTACCCACGATGTACGGACTGAGTTCGATGGCCCGGTAGGTCGCGCGCAGGAAGTCGTTCTCGAGCCGTGCGCGCACATCGTAGCCGCGCTCCTCGGAGAGTCGCCGGAACTGATCGCTGTCGTAGAGGAGGTCATAGGCCAGCACCAGCGGCCTCGGGATCTCGTTGTGGAAGTCCCCCCAGCGGCCCGCATCCCACGGATAGGGCGGCTCCTGAGATGGGCAGAAGCCCATCCGGGTCCGAGTGCGGTTGTAGATGGCTGCGTAGTGCGGGTAGAACGTGGCAAAGCGGTCGAGGATCAACACGGCGCGTCGCGCGTATTCAGGTTTGCCGGTCGCCTGCCAGGCCTCGGCCAGCGCCAGACACTGCCCGGCAATCCAGTTGCGTTTATGCATCAGGATGTGGGCGCTGAAGAAGTGGCGGGTCCCGGTCTCCTGATTGAGATAGTAACGGTACTCGATCGTCTCCCCCAGCGCGTTCTGGCCGGTCAGCACGTGATCTTCCGGGTAGCGGTCGTCCGGCGGGCGCACTACCGTCCCGCAGTAGCGGCACACGAGTTCATCGGGCCGCTCGATGCTCCAGCCAAACACGCCGCTGCCCTGCGAGCCGCCGAAGCAGTTGGGGCAGTCGAGCACGCGGAAGTAGGTCTTCTCGGGGACGTAGCCGAGCATCTCCTCCTCGGTCATGGCCATCACCCGCTCGACGCGCGCCTCGTATTCCGCCGCCTGTTCCGCATCAATGCCGGTGTAGATCGGGTGCTGCTCCGCCGAAGCCGCCACACACACCGTCAGCAATGTGAGCACGAGGGCGCAGACGACACCGGGCGACGCAAGCATCGGCATCATGCTCATCTCCAGCGAACGCGACGATCACCCAGGAGTGCGCGCCAGGGCCGTTCACCATGCCATCCACGAGCAGGCGACCGGATTGCCGGGCACGGCCCCGGCGCGGCCGGCTGTCCTACCGGCTGCCCCTCCGGGTTGTGGCGGTCGATCCGCGGCCGCAGGCGCACTCGTGCGGCGGCATCCGGGCCCCACTACCATGAGCCTGAGCGAACCGGA
>CAZTZN010000014.1:18624-35198 GCA_964617715.1 uncultured Armatimonadia bacterium
CAGGCACAAGCGCGGTCCGCGGCCACACGCTGAGGAGGCGTTGACTGCCTCCGGGGCGAATCGGGACAGTGCCGGCGCGATCCCTGCTGAGCACGAGACCGGTCCTGCGACGCCACCGGATGCCGGCTTCGCCCGGCCGGGCACCTGCGCCGCGTCATGCAGCTCACGGCGGCACTCCGCAGCCGTGAGCGGATACCGAAGGGGTCGCGTGCCGCGTGGGGAATTCCCGGCATGCGGGTCCGGGACCATGAACCACCAAGCACTCGGATCGCAGGGGTGATCCGGGCCGGGGAGGACAACCATGTCAGGCTTCAATGGCCTGGGGATGAATCTGGGGAACCTGTCGCGGCTGTCGAACGCGCGCAGTCGCTCGATCAGCGCCGAGAACTTCACCGGAGAGAAGGGCAAAGGGGGGATGGCCACCGAGGGGCGCGGCGCCGCCTGCGCCCGCGACCTCGGCCGGGGCTGGAAGATCTCGCCCTCCATCGAGATCGGCGCCGGCGAGACTTTCGTGCTCGCCGATATTCAGGACTCGGGCGCGATCCAGCATATCTGGATGACGCCCTCGGGCCACTGGCGTTTCGCCATTCTGCGGATCTACTGGGACGACTCGCCCATCCCCTCGGTGGAGTGTCCGGTGGGCGACTTCTTCGCGTGTGGATGGCAGAAGTACGCGCCGCTGTCGTCGCTGGCGGTATGCGTCAATCCGGGCAGCGCGCTCAATTGCTACTGGGAGATGCCCTTCCGCACACGCTGCCGGATCACCATGACCAACCTGGCAACCGAGCCGATGGGCCTGTACTACCAGATCGACTACACCCTCACCGACGTGCCCGAGGATGCGGCGTACTTCCACGCCCAGTTCCGGCGCACCAACCCGCTGCCCTACAAGGAGGTCTATACGATCCTGGATGGCGTACAGGGCCGCGGGCACTACGTGGGCACCTACATGGCCTGGCAGGTGAACAACAACGGCTGGTGGGGCGAGGGCGAGATCAAGTTCTATCTCGATGGCGATGACGAATTCCCCACCATCTGCGGCACCGGCACCGAGGATTACTTCTGCGGCTCCTACAACTTCGAGAACAAGGAGGAGCGTCGCTACGAGGAGTTCACCACCCCCTACGCCGGCCTGGCCCAGGTCATCCGGCCCGACGGCCTGTATGTCTCGCAGCAGCGCTTCGGGCTCTACCGCTGGCACATCATGGACCCGATCCGCTTCGAGCGCAACCTGCGCGTCACCATCCAGGCGCTGGGGTGGAGGAGCGGGCACCGCTACCTGCCTCTGCAGGATGACATCGCGTCGGTCGCCTACTGGTATCAGACGCTGCCCACGGCCCCCTTCCCGCCCCTGCCGGACAAGGACTATCTGGAGATCATCTGACGCACTGCATCTCGCGCACTCGCACGCGAGACACAGCGCGTCATCCCGGGAGACAACCGATGACCTCACACGAACGTGTCGTGCGCGCCGTGAAGTTCCAGGGCCCCGACCGCGTTCCGTACAACCTCCCTCCGCCCTGGGGCAGCGACTTCGCCGCCTGCGGCGTCGGCCCTGATCCCGACTGGCGGCCCGCCGTGAAGACCGAGACCGAGCGGGAGGACGAGTTCCACTGCATCTGGCGCAAGCTTCCCGACGACAGGACCATGGGCCAGGTGGTTGGCCATCCGCTGCGGGACTACGCGATGCTCGATGATTTCGAGTGGCCCGACTACACCGTCGAGGCGCGCTACGAGCACGCGCGGAAGGTGTGCGCCGACAATGCCGGGGACAAGTTCCTGCTCGGCAGCATCCCCCTGAGCCTCATCCACCGGCTGGAGTACCTGCGCGGGCATGTCGAGGCCTGGACCGACCCGTATGAGCACCCCGAGGAGCTGCGCCGCCTGCTCAACATCCTCGGCGACATCGCCATCCAGGCCATCGACCGCCTGGCCGACGCCGGCGCTCATGGCATCATGTCCTGCGACGACTGGGGCCTGCAGGACCGCCCCATGCTCTCACCGGCGACCTTCGCCGAGTTCTTCAAGCCGGTCTACCACCGCGTCTATCATCACGCTCATCAGCGCGGCCTCCTCACCTTCCTCCACAGTTGCGGACACATCACCGATCTGTTGGAGCACTTCATCGAGGCCGAACTGGACGTCATCCAACAGGATCAGCAGGAGAACATGGGTGTGGAGGAGCTGGGCCGGCGCTTCGGCGGGCGATTGTGCTTCTGGTGTCCGGTCGATATCCAGCAGACGATGGTGCGCGGCACGGTCGAGGATGTCCGCGCCTACGCGCGCAAGCTCATCGACACCCTGGGATGCTTCAACGGTGGCTTCATCGCCCAGTGGTACGCCTCACCGGCGGCCGTCAACCACAGTCAGGAGAAGATTGACGCGATGGCCGAGGAGTTCGCGACCTACGGTGCCACCGCATACATGCAGTAGTTGCCTGCACAGTTGTGCGGGTGTGCGGGCTTGCGGCGTCTACTGACGGCGCGTGCAGGCGAGGGCGCCTGCACTACCTCAGGGGTTCCCATTACCTTTTCACACACCAGATCCGTACGACAGGCGCCCTCGGCCAGCAGCGCCCGGAGCGCGTTGGCGTCCCGCGCGAATGCGAGGGACGCCACCAGCGCCGCGGCCCCCCACAGGCTCAGCAGGATCGCGGCGATGGGCAGAGGCTCGCGTGGGGCGGGCTCAGCCGCCGGCGATGCCCTCCGCAGCACCAGCGCCGCGACGCTCCCCAGCCCGAGCACCACCGTCACCGCCAGCGCAATGTCAGCGATCATCGTCATCGTCATTCGCCCCCTCGGCGAGCAGCGCGCGCAGCTCCGCGACCACATCCGGCGTGACCGTCTCATCATCGAGCAGCGCGGCCATCAGCCGCCTCGGCGAGCCGCCGAAGACCCGCTGCATGACGTCACGCAGGAGCTGGCGGCGCACCTCGCCCGCGGAGACCACCGGAGCGAAGACGTGGGTGCGGCCGTCGCGGCGGTGGGTCGCCAGGCCCTTGTCCTCGAGTGCGCGCAGCACGGTCAGCGCCGTGGTGTACTTGGGCCGGCGCGCCTCGGGGAAGGCCTCGAGCACATCGTAGACCGTGCCCTCGCCCAGCTCCGAGAGCCGCTCGAAGACCTCGAGCTGCAACTCGCCCATCTCGGTGATGCGGTTGCTCCGCGCCTCAGTCACGGCGGCACCTCCCGCTGAGTATTATCTACGTAGTATTATGCACAACGGAAAGCGGAAGTCAAGGCACGGGTGGGATTGCGCGCGAGGCTCGTCGCGCACAGCAGTGGGTCGGCACCATCGATCCGCAGGGCGACCTCGACCGCCTGCGCCGCGACATCATCGACCGGATCCTGCGCCTGCAGCCGGACGAGTGAGCTTGCCGGAACTCGCCGGGCCGGAGGGTCACTCCCGGACCAGCACCGCCACCCACGGGCCATCGCCCGGCGCAGCGAGCGCGCGCGCGGCGCCGCCGGTCACCGTCAGCTCGTCGCCCCACTCGCCGCTCGCGATATCGATCCACCGACCCGCGAACCGCTCCTCGTGCTCGGTCAGGTCGAGCGTTACCGCGCCGCCACTGGAGAAGAAGAGCACGTAGGCCTCGCCGGGGTTCGCGGCGATGTACGCCTCGTTGGGCTCGCGCTCGCCCAGCAGCTCCATGTGCGGCTCGATCTCCCAGAACCGGACCAGCTCCTCGACCTTGCGGGCCGAGCGGATGTTGGCCTGCGCCAGCTCGTTGATGCCGATGCCCGCCGTGGGCCGGTGGAAGCGCGCCGACGCCGAGCCGCCCAGCAGGCCGCGCCAGAAGCGCTCAACGCCGTCCTGCGCTGTCCCCGAGCCCCAACTGGTCTCGCCCCCGGAGTAGATCTTGGTCTGCGTGACCGGGCGCGGATGCACGGCCGCCTGCTCGACCGTCCAGCGCAGCCGCCGCCAGTGCTCCTCGCCGAAGTTGTGGTTGACCTGCGAGATGTCGATGAAGTCGTAGAGGTCGGGCCGGTCGAGCGCCAGGCGGATCTTCGCGGACTGCTCGGGCCGGTTCCCATCGTCGAACATGTCGGTCACAAAGACATCGACACCGGTCGCAGCCGCGCGCTCCTTGATGAACGCCATCCAGTACTGCCCCCAGCGCGGGTCGGTCGAGGTCTCGTTGTTCATGCAGTAGAGCACGTTGCCATAGGGGAGGCTGTGCAACAGCATGCGCGCGACGAAGCGCTCCTGGTACGCCCGGATGATGTCGTAGCGTGGCTCGTACTGCTCCATCGTCGGGGGCGTGTGGTAGAACGGCTGCCGGTCGGCGGCCGGATGGTCGGGGTAGGCGTCGGCCAGCCCGGTCTCCTCGCCGGTGTAGTTGACGTTGTTCGCCGGGCGGTAGGGATGCCGCTCCCAGTTCTCACGGCTCAGGTCAAAGCGGTCCCACACCTCGATCTGCACGATGATGTCGCGCTCGTGGGTAAGCCGCAGCAGTTCCTCGAAGCGTCGCCAGTACTCCTCGTTCCACCGATCGAGGTCGTAGCGGCCGTCGTCAAGCTGCAGGTAGGGGTAGACGTTGCCCTCGTCGCGGTCGCTCATCGTGTTGCGGATGTAATTGCCGCCGACGCTCGCGAGCAGGTCGAGCTGCTCCTCCAGGTCGGGGATCTGGAACAGGTTGTCCTCGCGCGACCCGCCGATGAGCAGCACCGGCTCCCCACGGTACTGCCAGTAACGCGGATCCTGCACCCACGGTCGGATTCGGTCCTCGTTCGGCATCACCGGTTCCCGCCGCATGGTCTGCCCTCCGGCCATCATTGTTGCGCCACTCACAAGCGCTGCCAGGCATACGAAGCCGATCGCCCGCCGCAGCTTCATCTCATCCCGCCTCTCCACCATCGCGATGCAGATAGAGCACGGCGTCGCCCGTGAAGGGCGCTGTCAGGGTCTGCGCGCCCCCGCCCGCGACGGTCAGCCTGCCCGCCGCCTCCCCCCGGGCCGGATTGAACCATTCGCCCGTGAACCCGCCCTCGCCTCCCGAGAGATCGACGATCACCTCACCGCCCTCGGGCAGGTAGACCAGGTACTCGACGCCGGGGTCGGCGAGGCAGTATCCGCTGGAGGCCAGCTCGCCGTGCGGGACGGCGCGCGCGAGGTTCATGCGCAGCGCAAAGCTGCGGGCGTAGCCCATGCTCAGGCGAATCGGGTCCCACTTCGGGTCGAGGCGCGCCAGCCCGGTGAGGTGGTCGGTCCACGCGCTCTGCTCGGTCGCGGGCGCCTCGGACTCGATGGGCGGGCTGCACGGATCCATGAAGATCGGGTTCATGCCCCGGCAGAAGCTCTTCCACACCCACGCCTGATTGCCCCCGATCCCCCACAGGTGGTCGGTGTCGGTGATGATGACCTTGGAGCCGTCGGCGGCGGGCGGATCATCCCGGTAGCCACCTTCGGGGTTGGGCGAGATCCAGTCGGCCGGGCTGTCGAACAACGCCTGGTTGGTGCCCCGCAGCTCTCCGTCGCGGCAGAACTGGAAGGTCATGCCCACCGGGTGCTGCTTCGGCATGGCACGCTCCTGCTCGTGGATGAAGTCGATCATGTGGTACTGCCATTCGGTCGAGTAGTTGCCGCTCTCATTGGCAATCTCGTAGAGCACGTTGTCGAGGTCGTTGACGGTCTCTATCACCCTGCGGACGTACGCCTCCTGCAGGGCCGTGATCTGCGGGATCTGCAGCGTGTGGATCTCGAGGCCGCGTCCGTCGTCATCGAGGTCGCCATCTATGCCATTGATGTTGTTGGCGGCGTTGAACGGGTGTCCATCCCAGCACCAGGGGGCATCCGAGGCGTGCAGACCGTGGCCCTCGAAGAGCATGATGGAGACGTAGATGCCACGCTCCCCGGCCGCCATGACCCGCGCGCGCAGCCGGTCGAAGTAGGCCTGATCGAGGCGGCTCAGGTCAAAGCGCGGCTTGCCGTCGAGCGCCTCGCCCGGCCCGGTGCGCAGCCAGGGGAAGGGGCGGGCCCAGGTCGGCTTGCCGCCGTAGGCGTAGCGGCTCAGCTCCCACGTCCACAGGCGGATGAAGTTGTGCCCGTAGCGCTCCAGCATGTCCAGGTAGCCGGAGTAGTCGAACTCGGGCGGAGGGTCGGTTGCGCCCATGTCCTTGAGGTTGCTCCAGGTATGTGATCCGGTCAGGTAGACGATGTTGCCGTGGGCATCGGCGAAGTAGCGCGGATTGTCCGCGCTCACGCGCAGCGGCCCGGCGGCGGGCGCCGCGCCGGCCGACTGACCTGCGACACCGACCATCACGATCACTCCCAGGATGCGCATGAGATGCATGTGCTCGTCCTCCCGGACGGCTGAGTCCCGCCGGTCACGTTGAGCCAACACCTGAACGCGTCCACAGTTCCAGCGGAGGCCGCGCGCCGCCTCCTCCTGCACAAGCCGTCGCTTCGCGGGAGGGCCCCCGTGCCTGCGGGCGGATGATGCGATCGAGCACGGTGCGTAGCAAGTCGCCCGGCGCCGCAACGAGCGGCACCGCCTGGGTGCCGGCGGGCTCCACGAGCGTGAGGAGCGCGGCCTCATCGGCGGGAAGTGGCGCGGGCGTGGTCGGCGGCGGGCGGATCGCCCGGGGCGGCGCCACCGGGTCGAAGTCGATGAGGTCCGAGCGCGCTTCGGGCGCGAGCGCGGCGATCATCGCTCTGTGCCGGGCAGGCGCGATGCCTGCTGTTCGAAAGTATCCACATGGCCGCCCGCCGGGTCCCGGTTAGATCACACCGCTCACAGGCATTGACGTCGCCTTCGTTCTGTAGTAACGTGTTTTATTGGCAATCTGATTTCGCTGATAGGCGCAATCACTGCCGCGGGCTTGTCGTCTGAATGTCCGGAGCAACGTATTGCGCAGGTGAATAATGAATAGCATGACAAGGCGGGTCAAGTCCGCACATGCATGAATAGATGTGGACCCGGAATCACACCGGGGAGGTGTTGAGCGGATGAGCAGGCGCAAGCAGCGAGCGGCGGGCGATGGCGACAGCCCACTCAGAGCCAACGCTGACGAACCACGCGATGACGAGGGGCTGATCGCGCCCGATTCCCGGCCGTGGACGGCGGAAGAGTATGAGGTATTGAGGACCGCCTACCTCTACGCGAACTACGAGGAACTGAGCCAGCGGGACATCGCCGAGTACCTTGGTGTATCCGCACCGACCGTCGCGCGTCGGCTCAAGGAGGCGCGCAATCGCGGCTGGCTCTTCACATCGGTTCAATACCGGCCGCCGGCGTACGCCAGGGACATGGCCCGTTACTTCGGCGATCCCCGACTGCAGTATGCGCTCACCAGCGCGCTGAAGAGCGAGGACCTGCATGATCGCCTGCAGCGTGTGGAAGTGATACCGTCCGCGGGCACTCCGGACAAGTCACGCGAGCGCTGCGCGAGCGTAGTTGCTCGAATGGTCGAGAAGGCGCTGCGCGCGGGCAGCCATGTGCTCGCCTGCAACTGGGGGCGCACCACCGAGGCCATCGGACGAGCGCTCCGGCCGGCCACGGAAAACCCCGACCTGGAAGTGGTCCCCATCTTCGGTGACCTGGGGGTGGACCCGAGGGACCCGCAGTTTGCCGAGGCGCACAAGTACTATGCCAACCAGGTGGCGGAACTCATCGCCGAACGGTTCGGAGCATCGATACCGGCGCGACTGACCTTCAAGGCCTTCATCCCGCTGGATATCCAGCAGGAGGACCTGGAGGTCATTCGCAGGTATGTGCGCGCCGACGTCTCCTATCAGATCGTGTTCGGCGTCGAGGACGACCAGGGCCGACTCATCGAGGAAGGGCACATCCACCGGGCGGGCACGATCCTGTCGGGCTTGGGCGCGATCGAGAAGACCAACCCGTGGTTCCAGTATGCCGGGGTAGTCAGTGGCGTCGATATCTCCCGGTTGAGAAAGCACATCGTGGGCGACATCGCGCAGCACTTCGTGACCATCGAGGGCGTTGACGCCGGACTGCCGGAGGAGTTGGAGGACGTAGCCGTGATGAACTCGCGCGTCGTCGGCCTGACCCCCCAACACCTCCAGGACGTCGCGCGCAAGTGCGCCAATGGCAGCGTCGAGGGGCTGGGGGTCGTGATCGTGGCGGGCGGCGCCCACAAGGCGGAGGTGACACTCGCGGCGGTCCGCAGTGGCGTGGTCAATCGGCTCATCGCCGGCCAGGACCTGGCCGAGGCGCTGCTGGCACGCCTGCAATGAACGACCGCCCGGCGAGCGGGCCGGGGCAGCGACCTGAGCGCGCGCCGGCGTTCGGGAAGCAGGCCCCCCCACGCATCCGTCGAAGCACGCGAGGAGGACCATGCAGTACCGGACTCTCGGACGAACCGGCCTCCGGGCCGGCGTGATCGGCCTGGGCACCGAGTACCTGCTCGAGGTGCCGCGCCGGCAGGCGATCGAGGTGGTCCGGCGGGCGGTTGACGCGGGGGTCAACTACTTCGATCTCTTCTACGCCCAGCCCGCGTTCCGGGACACGATGGGCGCGGCCTTCAGGGGCGTGCGCGACCGCGTCATTCTCACCGCCCACCTTGGGGCCGGCGAGCGGGACGGGCAGTACGAGCGGATCCGCGACCGGCAACGTTGTGCCACGTACATCGAGGACAATCTCCGCCGCTACCGCACAGACCACGTCGATGTGCTCTTCCTGCACAACTGCGACGAGGCCCGCGACTTCGACGCCATCTTCGCGCCCGGCGGGCTTGCGGACATGGCCGAGCGTCTCCGGCAGGACGGCAAGGCACGCTTCATCGGCTTCAGCAGCCACACCGTTGATACCGCCCTCCGCGCGATCGACACCGGCCGCGTGGATGTGCTCATGTTCCCGATCAACCTGACGGGGCATGCGACGCCGAACCGGCGGCGGCTGCTCCAGGCATGTCTCGACCGCGGCATCGGGCTGGTGGGGATGAAGCCGTATGCGGGCGGCAAGCTCCTGCAGGCACAGCCGCAGTTGAGTGTCGGTCGTGTGGCCACCGGCGGCCCGTCGCTGGAGATGCGGCGCCAGGCCGTGACACCCGTGCAGTGTCTGGCCTACGCTCTCTCACGGCCGGGCGTCACGACCGTCGTCCCCGGCTGCAGCGACCGCTCTCAGCTCGAGGATGCCCTGGCGTGGCTGACCGCCGACGACGAGGCGCGGGACTTCTCCTCCGCGCTCGCCGGCTTCGGGCGGCTCCGCTCCGGCGAGTGCGTCTACTGCAATCACTGCCTGCCCTGCCCGGCAGGGATCGACATCGGCGCCGTCATGCGCCTGCTTGACCGCGCCCGCGTGCAGCCTGCGCCCGCTGTGCGCGACGAGCACGCCGCGATGCCGGCCAACGCCTCCGACTGCGTGCAGTGCGGCGCCTGCACGCCGCGCTGCCCGTTTGGCGTGGACCCGGCGAAGTCAATGGAGCAGGCGGCGCGGCTGCTTGCGGATGCCTGAGGCGGTCATCCTCGGGCGGTTCGAGAGGGCGCGCACTTGATGCTGATCGCTTTCACCGGGATGTCGTGAGGGCGCGCGGCGCTCCACGGCTCGGTCACGACATCGGGAGGGCAAGCATCGGTGGCGGCTGCAGTGACGAGCGCCGACGTCGCGTGCGCCGCCACCCGCGCCGGCCTTTATGCGAAGACTCCCGATCTGAGCGCGCCCTCGTCGCGCGCCATCATTCCGGGTCATTGTTCGTCCTCAACGTAGCCCACCGTCACTTCCTCCAGGACCACGGCCTCCGCAGCCGAGGGGTAGACGTGCAGGCGCAGGCGCACGGGCCCGCGTCCCGCCACGGCGGCCAGCGGCGCCAGGCTGTCGCCGGAGTAGAGGCGCCTGCACAGCACGCGATCATCATCGGCCGCGAGCAGCTCCGCATCCGCGCGCGCATCTACCGGCGACAGGCGCCACTTGACCGTGCCCCATCCCACGGCATCGTCGGGCAGCTCGAGAGGCACGTCAATGACGCGCTCCTGCACGGGGCGCAGCCGCACGTCGTCCAGCCACAGCCTGCCGTCCGTCGGCGGACACCAGAAGCGCAGCACCTCGAACGAGACCGGCACGATGCGCAGCCGCGTCCAGTCCTGCCGGGCGGGCAGCGTAAAGTTGTGATACCACATGTACGCGGGGTACTGCTCGCTCGTCGCCGTCCCCACCCACAGGCGCGCCGGCTCCGGAGCATCCGTCCTGACCCGGAACGACAGCTCACACTGAAGGTCGCGCGCCTCGGGCACCCGCCGGTCGATGTACGGACTGATGGGGCCGTCGCCCGCGGCCGAGGGCTCGAAGCGCAGGCTGGCCCGGCCGGAGTGGACCACCGCCTCGTCGAGCGGCGGCAGCGCGCCGCGCCCCTGCCAGGCGTGTGCGACCTCGTCCGCATCATCGAAGTCGCCGCCGACAAGCGGGATCTCCCGGGCGTCCTCCTCGCAGCGGGCGACGATGCGCCCTCCCTCGACCGCCACACCGTCCTGCCCGGCATCACCGATGGCCGCTGCGGCCGCCGCAAGCGCGTCACGCCGCACGGAGCCGGCGGGCAGGGGACCGGGGTGCTCACGATTCCAGCGGTTGACCGCGGTGAGCGCGTCGCGGTAGGGCTCGAAGGCCGCGCCCGGCAGCGTGCGATAGGCCCAGAAGCCACCCGCGTCCCTGAGCAGGCGATCTGCCGCCAGCGCATAGGCCTCCGGGGAGTTGATGCCGCGGTCGTAGAGCCCGCCCGCATAGAGGGCATGTAAGCCGCGGCGCTGCAGATGGGCGAGGCCGGCAGGAGTGGATGCGTCGCCGAAGTAGGTGCGGGGCGGGTCTGCCAGGTAGCCGGTGTAGTACTCCGCGCTGGGAAACAGCAGGCACGGCAGCTCGGGTGTGCCCGCGCCGCGGATCAGGCCGTCGTAGTACCAGAACGGCGCATAGGGGTACATGCCGAACAGGAAGTCCGGATCGATCCGCCGCACCTCCTGCATCACCTCACCGATGATCTCCGCCAGTTGGTCCTCCAGGTAGCGCTCGTAGGCGGGAAGCAACCCGCGCTGGTTGAGCCAGTCGAAGCGCACCGCGGGCAGCACCGCCCCGGGTGGCTCCGGCCCACCCAGTGACCGCACGAAGCCGTAGAAGCATTCATCGCAGTAGCAGAAGGCCTTCTTCTGGCTGGCCATGCCGGGGTAGATGGAGTAGAAGCAGTAGGTTTCGAGTTCCAGCGCCGCACCGCCGCTCGCCCCGGTCTCCGCCAGCACCCGGGCCACCAGCTCAAGCTGAGGGCGGATGAAGCCCAGCCAGTAGCGCCGCTCCAGCGGGCAGGGCGCCCACCTCGCCGCCTCACCGTTCCAGTCCACCACGTGCCGGTAGTGGTGCGCGGGCCAGATCTTCCTCACGTGGGGATTGAGCGGGTCGCGGTCGCCGAAGCCGATGTAGTTGAGCAGGTGGCCGCCCGGCTCGGGTTCGAGGCCGGTGAGATAGCGCACAGAGGGCTCCGCCGCCACGTTCATCATGTACATCAGGACGATGTGGTTGTCCCGGCAGCCTCGCGCCCAGCCGCGCAACGTCTCAATGGCCTCCTCAGAGAAGTCGCCGGCGGTGAGGATGGTGGGGGAATCGGGGGCGGTCGTCTTGCGCGCGCCCGCCAGCGGCCGTTCCCAGGGCAACGCCAGGTTGAGGCCCGCGGCCGCCAGCTCCTCGGGGTCGGTGCGCGACATCGCGCGGATGCCCTCGGTCTGCAGCCGCGCCACGGCGTCCGGCACGGCCGGTGGTCCTTCCTCTTCCCCGACGGTCGCGCCCTGCGCCCATGCCGGGCCCGGCCCGCCGGGCAGCCACATCAGCCCGGCGAGGGCGGACCCCAGCAGCACGTGCCCTGCCCGATTCAGGCGGCTCATGGTGCGCACCTCGTGTCCGGAACCGGCATACCTTGACCGCATCGCCTGCCACTGCAGAGCCGGCCGCCTACAGGTCCACGCGCCGGCGGTCGCGGAACTGCTCCTCGCTGGCCACCTCAGCCGCGGGCCCGGGCCGCGACGCCCGCACCGCCCGCGTCTGCGCCCACTCGCGCAGCGCCTCAATGCGCTCGGGCATGGTCGCGGATAGCGGCAGCGTCGCCTCGGCCTGGGCCAGCAGGTCCTCGTCGCGCACCTCGCGGCGCTCGTCCAGGAAGGCGACTTCCAGCGCCGACTTCACGACCTCCTCGATGTCCGCGCCGGTGAAGCCCTCGGTCGCGCGCGCCACCTCCGCGAGCGCGAACTTCTCCGGATCGCGCCTGCGCTTGCGCAGATGCACGGCCGCGATCTCCACCCGCTCGGCCTCGCCGGGCAGGTCCACGAAGAAGATCTCGTCGAAGCGGCCCTTGCGCAGGAACTCGGGCGGCAGCCGTTCGATGTCGTTGGCCGTCGCCATCACGAACACCGGCGCGGTCTTCTCCTGCATCCACGTCAGGAAGTGCCCGAACACCCGCTGGGTGGTGCCCGAGTCCGACGATGCGCCGGACGCGCCCGCGAAGCCCTTCTCGATCTCGTCCATCCACAGGATGCACGGAGCCACGGCCTCCGCCGTGGCGATGGCCCGGCGCATGTTCTGCTCGGACTCGCCCACATACGAGCCGAACACCCGCCCCACGTCGAAGCGCAGCAGCGGCATGCGCCACGCCGACGCCGCCGCCTTGGCGGTCAGCGATTTGCCACAGCCGGGCACGCCGATGAGCAGCACGCCCTTGGGCATGTCCAGCCCGAAATCCTCGGCCTCGCGCGCGAAGCACGCGCGCTTGCGCGTCAGCCACTCCTTGAGCACGTCCAGCCCGCCCACCTCGTCCATTCTCTCGCGCGCCGGGTAGAACTCGAGCATCCCCGACTTGCGGATGATCTGGCGCTTCTCGTGGATGACCTTCTCGATGTCGCCGGAGTCGAGCTTCCCATCCTCGACGATGACCCGGTAGAGCGCGTTCTCGATCTCAGTCTGCGTGAGGCCCAGCAGCGCCCGCTCCAGCTCCTCACGCTCCTCCTCATTGACCTCGACCGCCACCCGGTCGCCCAGCGACGCCAGCATCCCCGCCAGGGTTTCGGCCACATCCGCCAGTCCCGGCAGCGGGAACTCGACCACCGTGGTGTCCTTCTCAATCTCATCAGGGATGCGCAGCACCGGCGAGACGATCAGCAGCGCCGACTCCGTGGCGGTGATCAGATGCTGGGCGGTCTCGCGCAGTTGCCGCACCACCGTGGGATCGCTGAAGTACGGGTGGAAGTCCAGCAGCACGAAGAGCGTCGGCTCCGAGGGCTCGGCGCAGGCGCTCAGCGCCGCCTGCGGCGCCTCACCTCCCGACCGCGAGCCGACCGACCGCGAGCCGCGCGTCCCGGGCTGGTACATGCCCCGGGCCGCGCTCCACAGCCTCACCGATTTGCCCAGCTCCCGGGCCACGCGCTGCAGGCTGTCGATCACCCGCCCCTCCTCGTGTGAGACGATGTAGATCAGGGGGTAGCGCGAGCGTACGTAAAGCTTGAGTTCCTGCTCGATCTCGCTCATCGTCGGTCCTCTCCTGAGCCTCTGCACCCCGGTCGCGACGCAGGGTCCCGGGTTACTTCCTGCTTCCCGCACGCGGCCCCCATTCCCTCTCTCTCAGGGCGCCTTCTCAGGCGTACCGGGCAGGACTGTCCATGCCCGCGGGGGAAACCCCGCGCAGCCGGGTCGTACCCGCGTGGTGCAGGCGGTGCGCCCGTCAGGCATGGTGACGTCGCCGCCTGATGTCGCGGGTCTGGCGCGTCGGCGGCCGGCAGTTCGCGAAAGGGTGAGTCATGTGGAGAGACTGCGCATCGCCTGCATCGGCGCCGGATCGACCATCGGTGCCCGTTCCAGCGGCTTCTTCGAGGTCATCAACCAGCTCCATGACATGTACGACCAGTTCGCGATCATGGACATCAACGAGGAGCATGCGCGCGCGGCGGCCGCGGCCTACGACATCCCCGAGGTCTACACAAGCATCGACGACCTGTTCACCCGCGGCCGGCCCGACGTGATCGTGCGCCTCACGCCCACCGACTCGGCCTTCGCCGTGTGCATGGCCGCCGCCGAGGCCGGCTGCCACATTCTCAGCGAGATCCCCATCGCCTTCAGCCTCCCCCGAGCCGACGCCATCATCAACAAGTGCGCCGAACAGGGCGTGAAGTTCGAGGTCGCCGAGAACGTGTGGACCTGGCCGCGCGAGCGCCTCAAGCAGATGATCGTGCGACAGGGGCTGATCGGCGAGATCACCCACTGCCGGCTCAAGTACCCCTGTGGGGCCTACCACGGCTTCTCGGCGATCCGCAAACTGGTCGGGGCCGAGGCCGAGCGCGTGCTGGGCTGGGACGGCGCGGTGCCGGTGGTCAACATGCTCAGCTACGGCGGCGAGCCGATGTCGCACACCATGTGGGACGGGGGGCTCATCAAGTTCCCGGGCCACGTGCACTGCATCTTCGAGATGCCGCCCAAGCGCCCCGTCTGGCGACATGCCTGGGACATCGAGGGCACGAAGGGCTTCATCGGCGCGGTCGCGGGCGTGACCGACGGGGCCAAGGGCCACCGCCACGGCGAGGCGCTGGTGCTCGACGACCCCGAGACCCTTCAGCAGCTCACCGACGACTTCGAGGCCGGCGCCGACACGCGCGAGCGGCACTTCCCCATCGAATGGGTCTACGGCGAGCGCGACGGGCGGCCCGTGCTCGAGTGCGTGCGCGTGAACACCGACCCGCCGGTGGTGTGGGAGAACCCGTACGCGAAGTACGGCATCGACGCGGACGATGCGGTCTCGAAGGCCAGCTACCTGGAGGGGCTCTACCGGGCGGTGGTCGAGGGCGAGCCCCTGATCTACGGGGGCGAGAACGCGCGCCGCGACATGGAGCTGTGGATCGCCATCCGCGAGAGCGCGTGGCGAGGCAATGTGTGGGTGGATCTGCCGCTGACCGGGATCACCAGCGTGGAGCAGGCCATGCACGATGAGTTCGAGCGCCGCTACGGCTGCGACCCGCTGGGCGACATTGACAGGCAACTGCAGGTGGTTTACGACCGCACCCCGGTGATGTGGACCGTGGCGGGCTGGCTGTGACAGACATGGCTGGATCGGAGCCGGACGCAGGGGTTATCTCAGTCCCCGCCGGTGACGAGGCCGTCAGGGCGAGCATCTACCGGCCGGGCGAGCAGGCCCGCACGGGCGACGAGCCGCTGCGCCTGGAGCGCGGACCGCATCTGTTCGTGGACGACTTCCTGATCGAAGCCGGCACCGGGCTCACGCGCCGGGTCAATCGCCCCCAGCGCGACCCGGCCATCCCCAACCCGATCATCCCCGGCCCCGAGGACCGCAACTTCCAGCCCTACATATCCGTGCTGCGCGACCCCGAGAGCGGGCGCTTCCGCGCCTGGTTCGGCACCTGGACCGACGCGCGCGACGAGGCCATCTCGCACCTGGGGTACATGGAGTCGGACGACGGTATCAACTGGATCCGCCCGGTGCGCATCCTCGACGACCCGGCCCCCATCCAGTTCGGCAACAGTGTGATCGATGAGGGCCGGGACTGTCCCGATCCGTCGCGACGCTACATCCTTGGCTGGTGGCAGGATGGTGGCCTCAAGATCGCCACCTCCCCCGACGGGCTCACCTGGACGCCGCTGATACCCGACCCGGTGCTGCGCCACAATCACGACATCAACAACATCTTTCGGGATCCGCTGCGCGACCGCTATGTCGCCACCATCTCGGTGTACACCACCGGGCCGACCTGGTCGGGGAAACGCCGTGCGACCATGCAGTCGGTCAGCGACGACCTGCTGCGCTGGGAGCACATGAGCTGGCTGCGCGAGCGCCCCGACGCGCTGCTGTCGTCGGTGGCGCCGTGGCCGACCGGGCCCATCGCCATCGACCCCGACGCCGCCGAGAGCCCGTGGGAGGAGGAGGTCCACGACGCCGTGCTGTGGCGCGAGAACGGGCTGCTGATGTTCCACTACGACGCCTTCTACTTCCACAGCAACCAGCATACCCACAAGGCGCTGGCGATCTCGCGCGACGGCCGCCACTACTACCGCATCAAGCGCGGCGCGGTCAACCTGCCGCACGGCAACTGCGGCGAGTGGGACTCCGGCCGCGACCGCACCTGCGTCCCCATCCGTGTCGGCGACGAGCTGTGGCTCTACTTCTGCGGCATGCCCGCGGGCGGCTACACAAACCCCGACGACCCGCGCGCCTACGAACTCGAGCCCGGCCCGCCTTCGCCCGAGGAGAACCGGCGACATGCCGACGTGCGGCCGTGGCGCGTCGGCCTGGCGAAGCTGCGCGTGGATGGCTGGGCCTGCCTGCAGCGCGAGCGCGAGGCCGAGCGCGGGGAGTTCATCACCATCCCCTTCGACTACACCGGTGGACGGCTTGTGGTCAACGGCAGCGGGTTGGAGCACGGGGCGGTCGCATTCCCGACACGGAGGCCGATCGACGATCTACCTTCACGCCGCGCCGCGCGCCAAGATTGCAGTTGGAGGGGCCGGTCGCCTGACCGGCCCGCCGTTGCCGTGCGCAGGGGCGACGTGCCACGTCGCCCGGTCGTTGCCGTCGTGGTTGTTGTCGCACGGGGCGGTCGCATTCCCGACACGGAGGCCGATCGACGATCTACCTTCACGC
>CAZTZN010000014.1:35298-43329 GCA_964617715.1 uncultured Armatimonadia bacterium
GCACGGGGCGGTCGCATTCCCGACACGGAGGCCGATCGACGATCTACCTTCACGCCGCGCCGCGCGCCAAGATTGCAGTTGGAGGGGCCGGTCGCCTGACCGGCCCGCCGTTGCCGTGCGCAGGGGCGACGTGCCACGTCGCGCGCCAAGATTGCAGCAGCGAGTCCGAATCTGGTATAGTGATGGAGCAGTACAGGCGTGCGGGAGCTGTGGCAGGGAGAGAGGGCCATGCCCAAGCGCATTCTCGCGGTCGATGACTCCGCCACCCTGCGGAATCTCCTCATGGCGTTGCTCAGCAGGGCGGGCTACGAGGTGGCACTGGCCGCCGATGGCCGCGACGCCCTGACCAAGCTCAAAGCGTTCCAGCCCGACCTCATCCTGCTCGACATTCAGATGCCCCGGCTCACGGGCTGGGAGTTCCTCGAGCTTGCGCATGAGCAGCACGACCTCGATGATGTCCCGGTCATCGTCTTTTCCGGCAAGCCCCAACCCGAGGAACACGAGCACGAGCTGGCCCGCCGCTACGACGTATTCGTCACCAAGAAGATCCGGGGCGATGAGCTGCTGGCCCTCATCGAGCGCGTTCTGGCGGGGGAGTTGCCGGACGAATCTACCGAGGCGTAGCCCTCCCGTGCCCGCATCCTTCCTGTGCAGGGCGTACCGCACCCCGCGACATATGACCGGAGGCGGCTCGACATGTGCCGCGCTCGGTCGCCCGGTCGGGTCGTGACCTTCGCCCTCATCGGCTCGCTGCTGTATTGCGCGGGAAGGGCGGCGGCGGCCCCCGCGGTGGCCTTCGTATCCCGGCAATTCATCTACCCCGAGGACTGCGACGCTCTCCCCGACCTGCTCGCCACCGACCGCCACGAGAATCGGCTGCTCTCGCCGGGCATCCGCGCGGGTAGCCCTGCCGCCGGCAGGCGCGGCAGCCGCGCGGCAACGCACTCAGGCCGAGGTCGCCGCCGTGCGCTTCTTCGCGGGCCGGCTCGACCGCCGCGCGTCTCTCGAGGCACGCTGGCGGATGCCGAGACCACCATCGAAGAACTGTATGCGTGGCAGTTTGACAGCCCCACGCTGCGCGAATTCGTCGGTGGCCTGCCGCGTGACCGGGCACGCGACACCGGCGCCGTCGAGCGGCTGTCCACCGACTGACCGGCCAACCGGTTTCCGCCTCTGCGCCTTGACATCACCCTCGACTTTGAATAGTATTCGAACAACCTTCTGGGAAAACGTTTTCCATTCGCCTGGGATGGTCTGGGATGGCCACCATCAGAGACGTCAGCGCCGCCGCCGGGGTCTCGCCCACGACCGTCTCCCGGGTGATGAACGCAAACGATCTCCAGCACGTCAGCGAAGACACCCGCGAGCGAGTGCTCGGGGTGGCCCAACGGCTGAAATACCGGCCGTCGGCCGCGGCGCGAGCCCTGGTCGATGGCCGCACCCACACCGTCGCCCTGTTGTCCTCCCCCGTCGTCTACACCACCTGGTTCGCGATCGTGGTTGAGGAAACCCAGAAGATCCTCGATGACCACGGCTATCACCTGCTACTGGTGCCCGGCGGCCACGAGGACGAGTTGCGTGAACTGCTGCGCGAGCGCCGCGTTGACGCAGCTATCTGGGCCCGCTACCCGGTGGAGCGTGCCATTGAACTGACCGACGCCATCGTCGCTCCTCATCAGCGGATAGTGGGCGTGGGCTCCATCGATGCCTCGCCGCCCCCTGCCTGCTGCGTGGCATGGTGGGACGACGCGCTGGGCACGCAGCAGGCCATCGACCACCTGGTGCAACTGGGACACCGGCGCATCGCCTACCTGGCCGGACCCGAAGCCGCCCTGCGACTGTGGCCCAACATGCTGGCCGCCTTCGAGAGCGCCTGCCGTCGCGGCCGGGCGCACAGCTGCGTGATCCACTCGGACACCGAGCAGCCCAGCTTCGCGGCCGGGGTACACATGGCGCTGCGCGCGCTTGAACTCAGCCCTCGCCCCACCGCGCTGTTCGCCCGCAACGACGACTTCGCCGTGGGTGTGCTCAGCGGGCTGGCACAGGCGGGCGTGGACGTGCCGGGCGAGATGTCCGTAGTCGGTTACAACGACGCGCCCGTCGCCGCCTATACCTACCCGGCGCTGACCACCGTCGCCGCGCCGGTCGCCCAGGCGACCCGCGCGGTGGTCCGCGTCCTGGTGGAAGCTCTGGAGGCGGAGCCCGCCGACCGAGCGGGCCCGCTCGCAGGTCAGCAGTTCAGCACGCAACTCGTAGTGCGTGACAGCACCGGCCCACCACCGGTGTAACAAAGGAGGCGCTCATGATGCGCAGAGGTTTCACGCTGATCGAGCTGCTCGTAGTGATTGCGATCATCGCGATCCTGGCGGCGATCCTCTTCCCGGTCTTCGCGCGCGCCCGGGAGAAGGCACGGCAGGCGAGCTGTTTGAGCAACCTCAAGCAGCTTGCCACCGCGACTCAGATGTACCTGCAGGACTACGACAGTGTCTTCCCCAGCCAGTGGTCTGCCTACGTGCAGACTAATCCGCCGGTCAACTTCGGGTACCAGATTCTCATGCCGTACGTAAAGAACGCGCAGATCTGGGTGTGCCCCTCGGACACCCTGAGGAACTGCGCCCAGGAAGGCAGCACAGACATGACCGGTCAGTGGGACCAGAGCTACAACTTCAACACCAACATATTCGACAACGGCGTTGAGCTGTCGGAGCTGCCCCAACCGTCCGAGACACCCCTGATGATGGACGGCCAGAACCGCAACCAGGTATGGGGGAGGCCACGCTGGGCGTCGGCGGTCACAAGCTACTGCGCCACGGATCGGCACAACGGTGGCGCCAACCTCAGCTACGCGGATGGGCACAGCAAGTGGGTCACTGAGGGCACGCTTGCGGATCCGGACTTCTACATGGGGCAGCCCGACTAGAGGCCCGCGCCACGACCGAGGCGCACGCTGCACTAACGGTGATCCGCAATGGCGGGTAGCACACCAACAGAAGTGCCGCCGCACACCCAATCGAGGAGGAGAGCACGATGCGCAGAGGCTTCACGCTCATAGAGCTGCTGGTAGTCATCGCGATCATCGCGATCCTGGCCGCCATCCTCTTTCCCGTGTTCGCGCGAGCGAGGGAAAAGGCCGAGGCGACCGCGTGCCTGGGCAACACCAAGCAACTGGCCCTGGGGCTCCACATGTACGTGCAGGACTATGATGAGATGGTGCCTTACTCCCATTTTGAGAACGGCTGGTCGCTGTGGGCCGTGCTGCACCCCTACATCAAGAACTGGGACATACTCGTCTGCCCATCCAAGAAGACCATTGCCAAGGTCTGGCTCTACACCCCCGGCTTCGGTCGGGTCGAGGACTGGCCGGACGGCAACTGGATCCACCTGGCGCTGGGGTACGCCGTGGACCAGTACCATTTCCCCTACCGCAGCGTTTACAGGCCCACGCTCTCGCTCGCGAGCATCCAGCAACCGGCCGAGGTGGCCGCCATCTTCGAGCGGGGTGAACTCCTGGCCAACTCGTACGTGTACTGCCCGTTCTGCATGGCGGATCACCTCAGTGAGGCGGAGGTCCGCTACTGGACCGACTGCGTCGCGTCGCGCCACAATGACGGCTGCAATCTGGTCTTCTACGACGGGCACGCCAAGTGGATGAGCCACGAGGCGATCAACTACGGGGCCAGCGCGTCCACGCTGTGGTTCCACGATGACGACCCGCGGCCGTAGTCGCACCCGGCCGCTGCTCAAGCAAGCGGTTGAGCCAACGGTACGACGCATTGTTGGCACAAATGGCCCGCCGAGAAGACGGCGCCGGATGGGCGGCCGGCCGCCGTCTTCATGTTCCCTGACGGTGCACGGCCTGAGGACTCCGCGCATGCCCGCCGCCTGCGCGTCTTCAACGCCTGCGGTGCCCTGGGCAAGCCGATGCCTTCGCGACCCACGGCGATCTGCCGGCGGTGTGGGTGTCGGCCTGGTGGCTATGCACACGCCTTGAGCCGACAGAGCCGAGGACGTGTGCATGTCACCATGCCCTCGGGCCCCCGGGGGGCGGTGTGAGCACTCGACCGGCGCCAGCCGGCGCCGGGCAACCGGTGAGTTGTGCGAGAAGGTGACTTGAGGATGCTGCGCCCACCCGGGTGGACGACCGGCTTCGCGATGATCGCGCTGCTGGTGGCATTCGCGGTCGGGATCGCGGTGCCGGACGTCGGCGAGGAGGCGACTGTGACGCGTTGGCAGATAGGCACTCCCATCGTGACCTACTGGGCCGGGCCGCCGAGGACCGATGAGTTCGCGCGGCAGTTGGTGGAGGGGGGCTGGAACCTCACGTTGTGCACGGTCGATGAACTCGATGTCCTGCAGCGCCACGGCCTGCGCGGGACGCTGTGGGACCCGCTGCTCCGCCCCGAGTCGCTGGACGGGGGCCCGCGGCAGGCGCAACTTGATGCCCTGATCGAGCGCGTGCGCAACCATCCGGCCCTCTACGCCTACCACATGCGCGACGAGCCCGGCGCCTCGGTGTTCCCACAGTGGGGCCGGCTGGTGGCGTATCTGCGGGAGAAGGACCCGGCGCACACCGCCTACTTCAACCTCTTCCCCATCTACGCCAGCAACGACCAGCTCGACACCCAGGGCGACGCGGTGACCGCCTACCGCGAGCATGTGCGGCAGTTCATAGAGGTCATCGCACCCGACCTGCTCAGCTACGATCACTACCACTTCGGGCACGATGGCCGCGATGGCGTCCAGTACTTCCTCAACCTTGCCCTGATTCGACAGGCGGCGCTGGACGCCGGGATTCCCTTTATGAGCATCGTGCAGGCCTGCAGTTGGAGCCCGGGCTGGCGCATCCCCAACGCGGACGAGATGCGCTTCCTGGTCTACACCCAGCTCGCCTACGGAGCGCAGGGCATCTCCTACTACGTCTACGCGCACCGGGGGCACGAGGGCGCCATCGCCAACCTCGACGGCACCACCACGCCGAAGTACGAGGCGCTCAGGACGCTCAACCGCGAGTTTGTCGCCATCGCCTCAGAGCTGCAACCACTGCGGTCGCTGGCGGTCTACCATCTGGGTATGCTGCCTGAAGGCTGCGAGCCGTTGCCGGATGACAGTGCCTTCCGTATCGATCCGCCCCTGCCACCCGCGGAGTACCCTCCGCTGGCGAAGGTGGTGGGGCTGGTGCTGAGCACCTTCGGCGCACAGGACCGGGCCACGCACGTGATGGTAGTCAACCTCGACTACGAGGCGGGCATCACCACGACGGTGGTGGGGCCGGGGCCGCTGGAGCTGTTCGATGCGCACAGCGGACGGTGGTCGCCCTCACCCGATGGTGAGCGCGCCACCGTTACCCTCGAGCCGGGTGGCGGGAGACTGCTGCGGCTCCGCGACGGATGAGCACGCCGTGCCCCCTGCCTGGCGTTCCACGGGGGGCGTTCTCGATGAGCGATCAGAGACCGGGCGGCGAGTGACGAGGCCGCGCGCACGACCGGGGCACCATGACGCGTGCGCTTCGGGCGATAGAGGAGCGAGAACGTGACGGATACCACGATGAGAACTGAGACCAAGCTGTCCCGCGCGACCCGTGTGCGCGGCACGCGGTCACCGGATGCGCCCTACCGGCCGCTGACCGATGCCGATGTGGCGGCCATCCATGAGGCAACGCTGCGCGTGCTGGCCGAGACCGGCATCAGGTGTGGCCACGAGGCCGCGTTGGCGGCGTTCGCGCAGGCGGGTGGCGCCATCGACGGCGACCGCGTGCGCCTCGATGAAGACACCGTCGCCGCGGCGCTCGAGCACGCGCCGCGTGAGGTTGTGCTGTGCGGCCGCGACCCCGAGCACGACCTGCACCTGGGCTGCGGACACGTCTACCTGGGCACCGGCGGGGCCGCGCTGGACGTGGTCGATCCCGAGAGCGGGCAGACCCGGCGCGGACGGCTGAGCGACATCGCCCGCATCGCGCTGCTGGTGGAGAATCTGGAGCACATCGACTTCTTCCTGCGCCCCACCGAGCCGCAGGACGTGCCGGTCGCCGTGGCCGACGTCAACAAGTACTATGCGGCCCTGACCAACACCCGACGTCACGTCATGGCGGGTATCAACACTCCCGAGGGCCTGCAACAGGTCTTCGAAATGGCCGCGATGATCGCCGGCGGCCCCGATGCGCTGGTGGCGCGCCCGTTTATCTCGGTTATCTCCTGCTGGATGGTCTCACCGCTGACTATCGACCCCCACAGCACCGGCCTGCTGCTGGACGCGCTCAAGCTGGGGCTGCCCGTGGTGATGTCCACCGCGCCCATGGCAGGCGCGACTTCTCCCATGACCCTGGCGGGCACGCTGGTGCAGATGAACGCCGAGCTGCTGTCGGGGATCGTGCTGGCGCAGGCGGTGGCGCCCGGCGGGCGTGCCATCTACGGCGCGGTGCCGTCGGTGACCAACCTGCGCGACGGCTCCTACCTGGCCAGCCCGCCCGAGTTCGGGCTGATGAACGCGGCGGCCGCACAGCTCGCGCGCTTCTACGGCGTGCCCATCTACAACTCCGCCGGCCTCACCGACAGCAAGTGCAGTGACATCCAGGCCGGCTATGAGAAGGCCTTCTCGATCACACAGACGGCGCTCGCCGGCGCCGACTTCATCCACCACGCCGCCGGCATGCTCGAGTCGATGTCCACCATCTCCTACGAGCAGTACGTGATCGACAACGAGATCCTGGGGATGGCCAAGCGCGCGGTCCGGGGCATCGACATGTCGGCGCTCGACGCCGCGGTTGAGGCGATCGGACGCGCGGGCCCGGGCGGCAACTTCCTCATGGACGACCTGACGCTTGAACACATGCGCTCGGAGACCTACCAGGCGACGCTCAGCAACCGCGTCAGCCGCCGGGAGTGGGAGCAGGCGGGGCGGCCCGACATCGTCGCCGAGGCCCGCGCTCGGGCGCTGGAGATCCTCGCCCGGGCGACGCCGCCCGGCCTCGACCCGGACATCGACGCCGCGATCCGCCGGCGCTTCCCCATCGAACTGTGAACCGGCGGCGCGCCGCCGCGTGCCGGGGGCGCGTGTGCGGGCAACACCACACCCAAGTGAGGAAGGCATGATCATGTCAGGCAGTACGGGCGGCCAGGTGAGTCTGCTGACCCCGGAGCAGGTGGAGGCCATCATCGACGGCGCCTGGCGCGTGCTCGCTGAGGCGGGCGTGCAGGTGAACACGCGCACCGGCCGGGAGGCCTTCGCGCGGGCCGGCGCCGACATTGACGGCAACATTGTGCGCATCCCTCGCGCCCCGGGCGAGCGCCTGCTCGACGCCGCACCGTCGGCGGTGACGCTGTTCAGCCGCGACGGCGCACGCGACTGCACCCTCGAAGGCCGGCAGGTGCACATGGGCACCGGAGGCACCGCACTCTACGTGATCGACCCCGAAACCGGCGCCCATCGCCGCTCGACGGTGCGGGATGTCGCCGACTGCGCGCGACTGTGCGACGCCCTCGACCAGCTCGACATCTTCACCATCAACGTCTTCCCCAACGAGGTCGAGACCACCGATCACATTGACGCCAACCGGTTCTACTGGTCGCTCATGAACACGAGCAAGCACGTGATGGGCGGGATATACTCGCCGCACGGCCTGCGCGAGGCCATCGCGATGGCGCAGATGGTTGCGGGGGGCGCCGAGCAGCTCCGCGCACGCCCCTTCGTCTCCTTCATCACGCTGATGATCTCGCCACTGAAGATCGACGACATCTACGGTGAGATGACCTGCATTTGCGCCGCTGAGGGCCTCCCGGTGGTGGTGCCCACCGAGCCGCTCGCGGGCACGACCTCGCCGGTGACGCTCGCCGCCAACATCCTCATGCACGTGGCCGAGACCCTGGCGGGCGTGATGATGGTGCAGGCGGTCAACCCGGGCGCGCCGGTGATCGCCGGCAGCGTCGGCTCCACCGCCGACATGCGCACTCTCCAGCACCTCTCCGGCCCCATCGAACGCGCCCTGGTCAATGCCGGGGTCGCCCAGGTCGTGCAGGCACTGCAACTACCCCTCTA
>CAZTZN010000015.1:0-30189 GCA_964617715.1 uncultured Armatimonadia bacterium
TCGATGCCATCCGCAAGCTGCTGCCCCGCGCCGAGAAGCTGCTCATCGGCGGGGCCATGGCGTGGGCGTTCTTCAAGGCGCGGGGCATGGAGATCGGCGCGTCACTGTGCAAGGACAAGAGCCTTGAGGCCGCCCGGCGGATCAATGCGGAGATGGGCGCGCACCTGGATCGCATGATCCTGCCGGTGGATGTGCACATGGTGCGGGGCGAGCCCGAGACGGGTGAGAGGAAGTTTGCGGCGGCGGATGCCATCGAGCCGGGGTGGAACGCGCTCGACATCGGCCCCGAAACCTGCACGCTCTATGACGCGGCTGTCAGGGATGCGCAGATCGTGTTCTGGAACGGCCCGATGGGCTACTTCGAGGAGCCGCCGTTCGACGAAGGCACGAAGGCGCTCGCACGGGCGCTGGCGGAGAGTGATGCGTATACTGTGGTGGGCGGCGGCGACTCGGCCGCGGCCATCACACAACTGGACTTCGAGGACGACATGTCGCATGTCTCCACCGGGGGCGGCGCGTCCATCGAGTTCGTCCAGGGCGACGCCCTGCCCGGAGTTGAGGCGCTCGACGACAAGTGATGCGGCGGCTGTTGCGGTCAGGCCGCGGCAAGGGAGTGATACCGGTGCGCAAGCCGATCATGGCCGGAAACTGGAAGATGAACTGCGACAACAACGAGGCCCAGGCGTTGGCCGACGGTGTGCTCGCGCGCGCCGGGCAGGTCGAGGACGCCATCGTCATCCTCTGCCCGCCCGCCACCGCGCTGACCACCGTACATGCCTGCATCGCCAACTCCAACATCAAGCTGGGCGGTCAGAACATGTTCTGGGAGGAGGCGGGCGCCTTCACCGGCGAGATCGCGGCGAGGATGCTGCTCTCCTGCGGCTGCGAATATGTGATCATCGGCCACTCCGAGCGACGCGGACGCTTCGGCACGGTCGATGAGGCCGACGCCGACGACCTGGCCGCGATCTTCGGTGACACCGACGCCACCGTCAACCGCAAGGTCAAGGCCGCGCTGGCCGCGGGCCTCAAGCCCATCGTGTGCTGCGGCGAGCTGCTCGGCGAACGCCAGGCGGGCAAGACCGATGGCGTGGTGTCGGCGCAGGTGCGAGCGATGCTCGACGGCGTCGATGCCGAGGGCGTGGCCAACATGGTCATCGCCTACGAGCCCGTCTGGGCCATCGGCACCGGCGAGGTATGCGACGCCGACGAGGCGGGGCGCGTATGTGGGATGATCCGCAACGTGGTGGAGCAGGTCAGCGGGCGGGAGGCGGCCGAAAACATGCCGATCCTCTACGGCGGCTCAGTCAAGCCCGACAACGTGGAGGGCCTGATGGCCATGGCGGACATCGACGGCGGGCTGGTGGGCGGCGCGTCGCTCAAGGCCGATTCGTTCGGCGTGCTGGTCGAGGCCGCCGCAGCCAGTGCGGAGTAGATAACATCGCCGGATGACTGCAGGAGCCGCCGGCAGGTGCCGGCGGCTCCTTTCCCGTACGGCCGTCCGGGGCGCCGGGATACACCCCGAAACGCAGAGGCGGAATCTGCCTGTCGGTCGGTGCAGCGCGGCTCGCGATTGACCTGCCTGCTCCCCGCGAAGAGGCGTCGGGACGAGGCGGTCCGCCCGGCGCCGCCCGCCGATAGCCTTCCCCCGCTCCCCCCCTCAGTGCTCGCCCGCTGCGACTGTCCTGCCATGCCCCCCTCGCGTGACGCATTCGTTAACGGCACCGGGCGGCGTAACTTGAGCGCCTGCGAGGGGACGGCCGGGGCGTCGGCGAAGGTGGCCATGCGCGCGGCGGACGCAGGTCACGACGAGCGAAGGGAGACGCGGATCATGTTCTCGATCGACCGCGAGCGGTACCGGCTCGTGGACCTGAGCATCGTGATCGAGCCGCCCGGCACCGAGGACCGGCCGCTGGAGGTCTCCATCGGGCGGCTCGCCGATGACAGCTTCAAGATGGATATCACCAACCTGCACACCCACGTGGGCACCCACGTCGAGGCCCCGGCGCACTTCTTCGAAGGCGGGACGCTGATCACCGGCGTGCCGCTGACCGACTTCTTCGGGCCGGCCACGCTGCTGTCGATCGATGAGCCCGCCCAGCGCGCGGTCACCGGCGAGGTCATCGACGCGCACATCGGGGACATCTACCGGCGCGGCGACATCCTGCTGTGCCGCAACGGCATCCTGCAGTCCCGCGACACGCCCCGGGAGTTCGCCACGCTCACCACGGACTCGGCGCGCTGGATCGTCGAGCACGAGGCAAAGCTGCTGGTGGTGGATTGCTGGTTCGGGCTGGGGCGCGACATCCCCGAGGTGCGCGCGGTCCACGACATCGTCATGAGCGCGGGCATCTGCATCGTCGAAACCGTGATGCTCGACGCGCTCACAAAGCCACGCTGCTGGTACATGTCGCTGCCGGTGGCCTTTGCGCTCGACAGCGGTTTCGCCCGAGCGATCGCCGTCGAGGAACGGTAGCGGCAGCGAGTGGCTACGCCCGGCCGGCCGCCTCGTCGGCGAGGCGCTCGATGGCGGCGCGGGCGGACTCGTGGTCGGCCTCGGTCGCGATGGCCCGCAGCGCCGGGAGCTGATCGATGATGCTGCCGCGCGCGCAGTGGGCGTTGATGTGCCGCGCGAGGGCCACGAGGGGGGCGCCCGCCGGGCCGTTGGCCAGCGCGGCGGCCAGGTCGGTGCAGAACTCGCGCATGCGCGCGGTGCGGTCCAGGGCCACCGCACGGCCCGCGTCGGTGTTGAGCAGCTCCAGCAGCGCATCCTTCCTGGGCAGCCACTCCCCCATCGCCAGGATGGTCTCCTCCACGCCCGCGCCGTGACCGGCGCGAATGGTGATGAAGCGCCAGACGCCCACCAGGCCGAAGTTCGCGTCGATCAGGTCGGCGTCCCCGAGCGCCAGGTTCTCGGCCGGGTGATCGGGGGTGTTGTCACCCGCATGGGTCGCGATGGCGTCTGCGACGCGCGCGATCAGGTCGGCAGGCAGATCGAATTCGGCCAGCAGGCGCTCCGCGGTCTTCGCGCCGGCCGCGGCGTGCTCGCGGCCCGCGACCTTCTCGATGTCATGCAACAGCGCGGCCAGCTCGACCACGCGTGCATCGGCTCCGATCTCGGCCGCGAGCCGCAGCGCAAGGTTGCGCACGCGCAGCGTATGCTCCCAGGTGTAGCCCGGCCAGTGATAGCCTTCCCACGTGGCGGGCCAGTCGGCAAGACGCGCGCGGACGATATCCTCGATCTCTGCGACCGGCAGTTCGGTCATGATTGCCTCGATGCACGGCGCCGAAAAGCAGACGACTGGAGAATCCGACAGCGAGCGGCAGCCGCGAGACACAGCAGCGGCCGACGCGGGTCAACACGCTTTGCTCCGACCGGCAGGCCGCCACGACGACAGGCGCGGGGCCGGGCTCTGCGGAGAAGCCCGACCCCGCGATGGCCGCCCTGCATCTGACACTGATGCGAGAGCTGGTGCGGATGCGATTGTGACTCCGTCCGCCGGCGTATGACGCGTGGGCGACGCCGACCGGGGCGTGGTGCCCGGTCGCAATTGCCCGGGGCATATTATGGCTGCTCAGACTGTTGCTCCTCCTGTGGCTGCTGATCGGCCTGCGGCTGCTCGCGCGCGGGCGACCAGATCATGACGGGCCGCGTGATACCGCCGCAGCCCAATTCGTTGACGACCGCGTTCGTCACCTTCACGCACACCAGGTTCTCGCGCTCGTAGCGGATGGCACGCGTGATGTCGATCTCGACCGGCTGCCAGCCGTTGGTCGCGAATTCGCCGATGTAGGTGTCATTGACCCACACCTTCGCGTTCTCATCAACGCCGCCGAACCACAGCATCAAGCGGCGGCCCGCCCAGCGCGGCTCCAGGGTGAAGCGATGGCGGTACCACATCGCGCCCTTGTAGTAGCGCAGACCCTGGTCGCTCCAGCTCGCCGAGTAGGTACGCAGCGTCTGCCATGAATCGTCGTCGATCCGTCGCGCAAAGTACTGCAGGTCTTCGCCGACATCGAGCGGGTCCATGTAGACGCGCCATTGATCCGGGAAGGCGTAGACCAGGCTGTTGCCCCCGGCGGTGCGCTCGCAGGCCTGTTCGATCTCCGGCGCCCAGAAGCGCTCGATACGCGCAACCCCACCGCCTGCGGCCATGAGTGGAGGATCGTAGTCATGCATCCACTGCCCGACCTCGCGCATGCCGTTGAGGGCGCGCCGGGCCTCGTCGAACTTGAAGCTTTCGGCGGCCGCGCGCATGGTCAGGAAGGCGTCAAGGTAGGCGAGGCTCTGCGCGGCGATGTGCACGCGCTCGGCGTAAGGCTGCGTGGTGGCGCGCTTGGTGGCCAGCGCTATGCGCTCGGCCAGGTACTTCATGACCGGCGGCGTGTAGATGTCGGGGATGTTCACCGCATTGCCGGTGTGGTAGGGGGCATCGCGGCGTGCGCGGTCCATGCGGGTCCAGTACTCCTCCATGGGGTTGGCCGCCGGGCCGTAGAACCGGTCGTAGTAGTCCTCGAGCAGAAGCTGCACGTCCTGGTCCGCGTCCCACATGAGCTGAGCGAGAACATAGCCCAGCGGGCCGTAGTTCGCCCACGACATCTGGGTCTCGATGCGGAAGCCGGTGATGCCCGCGCGCTTGCAGTAGGGGATCTCGTAGGCCCAGCGGCTGACGTAGTTGAGCGGCAGGTTGGGGCCCGCCAGGTTGTAGCTGTAGCCGCGGTGGTAGACCTCGGGGCAGATGCGCGTCCACTCCCGGATCAGGGCCTGGTGGTAGTTGCGCTCGGGGCAGACCGGGTTGGCCATCCCGTGCATGCGGCACAAACCGATGGGCGCGATGGCCGGGATGATGCTCGGGTCGGGCGTGACCTCGAGCGGCGGGCGCATGTAGTTGTGATAGGCGTAGAACGCGAACTTGATGTCCGGGTAGACCTCGTGCACCTGCTCGGCGACCGCGTTGGCGAAGCGCAGGAAGCGGTCGGTGATGGAGATGCAGTTCGCGAACGGGTCCCAGTCGCCGGTGTCCTGGGCGCGGCAGTTCTCGCACTCGCAGAACCCGCCGCCATCGTTGGGGCCGATGCCGTACCAGTTGACCGACGGGTCGGCGGTGTGGCGGTCGATGATGGCTTGCGCGGCGATGCGAATGACGTCCGGGTTGGAGGTGCAAAGCTGTGTGGGCTTGCGCTCGCCATCAACCAGGGCATAGTACTCGGGGTGCGACTCGAAGTACTCGTCGGGGGGCACAAGGCTCGCCCACGAGTGCGACGAGGGGTAGTGCGGCCCCCCGAGCTTGTTGCGCAGCGCCCACTCGTCCGACGCCTCGCCCCTGGGCAGGGCCTGCAGGATGCGGCCGGTGAAGTCCGGCAACTCCACCTCGGCCATGGTCTCGATCTGCACCCGGCCCATGCGCGGTACGACCTCGCCGATCTCGCCGGGCATGAACCACCGGCAGCCCAACCGCTCCAGCAGATCGTAGGCGGCGTAGAGGGTGGCGGTGGGGGTCGTGCCGGCGAGCCGGATGACCGAGGGCGTGACTTCGATGAAGAAGCCACTCGGGTCGGCGGCCGCGCGCTCACGCAGAACGTCGTTGTCGGCGGCGGCGCCGATCTCGATCGTGATGGGCGTATCCGGGCCCCGCTGGAGGGCCTCAACGCCGCCGAGGCGCGCGAGGTAGACCTCCAGCTCGCTGAAGGCCTTGATCTCCATCTCGTCGGGATCGTCGGGCAGGGCGAACTCGAACCGCGCCACGCCGTTATCTACCAGGACGACCGATTCGGCGGCGGCCACGCCCGCCACGCCCGAGATCATCGCAAACACCAGGAGCGCGCGTCGGGTCATCATCTCACCTCGTCAGGTACTGCGGGAGGTCACCACCGAACAATTGCCCGCGGAGGCCGGAGACTCCTTCCTGCCCGCAAGAGCCTTTCGAGCCGGATCATCCGGGGCGCACCAGCCGCGTCGCGCCGGTGCGCTCGAGCAGCAGCCCCTCGCGCACGCCACCTTCGCTGAGAAACAGGCGATTGCCGTCCGCCTGCTGTGACAGGGCGCTGAGGATGGCGAGGCCGCCGCAGATGATCTCGGCGCGCTCAGGGTCGAAGGGCATCATGGCGCGCCGTCGGTCGAGAGGCACTCGGGACAGTCGTGCGCCAAGGCGCTCGAGTTCGCGCTGGCTCACCCTGCGTGCTCCGCCGCTGAGGAGCATGACCGCCTGTGCGCTGCCGCCCACCACAACGGCCGGCCGCTCGCGCAGCACCGCTGGCGCAGTGCCGAGTCGGTCGCGTGCCACCTGTCGCGCCCGGGCCATCTCGGCGCGCGTGGGCGGGTCCGACAGCAGACACATCTCGGTGAGCGAGCGCGCCCCCACCGACAGGCTGGTGGCATGCAGTCCGTCTCGGTGCTCGGAGACCATCTCGGTGCTGCGCCCGCCGACGTCCACGACTACGGGGCGGCGCGTTGCGAATTCGGGGGCCATCGCCAGCGCCCCGCGGAAGGACAGGCGGCCTTCCTCGTCGCCCGAGATCACCTGTGCGCGCACCCCCGTCTCCTGATGGAGCCTCGCGAGCAGTTCGTCGCCATTGCGGGCGTCCCGGGCGGCGGCGGTGGCGACCGCGAAGACGCGCTGGGGGCGCCGCCACTCCGCCAGAACGCGGGCGACGAAGCTGACCGTTGACGCCAACCCATCCTCATCGAGTGTGTTGGTGTCGGAGAGCCCTCTTCCGAGCGCCGTCATGCGCTGCGCCGCCATCAGCACCAGCGCGGCACCGTCGGGCAGCAGGCGCGCGAGCAACCCGCGGGCGGTGTTGCTGCCCAGGTCGAAGGCGGCCACCAGATCGGTGGCGTCCGATCTGTCGTCGCGCGTCATGATGTGGCCCCTCAGGATGGCGGCGGTCTCCGCCGACGATAGAATCGGCGGCACGCGGCGCGGCGGCGGCGGTGCGGCCGTTGCGCGGCCGGATACAATCCGCCTCGGCGCCCGGGGAATCCTGCCCGACCGCGGAGAAACCTTGATTCGGCCGCTCGAAGGCACTATCATGCACAGAACGCCGACATGGGGCTGCGGCGCGATACAGGGCCGCCAACGCCTCTCCGGCAGCCCCCGCACGGAGGGATCGGCATGGCCAGATCCGTTGAGACCTACCCCGGGAAGCTGTTCATCGTCGAGGGCATCGACGGCTCGGGGAAGAGCACGCAGATTGAGCTGCTGCACAAGTGGCTGCTCTCGCAGGGCTACAGCACGTTCTTCTCCGAGTGGAACTCATCACCGCTGGTGAAGCGTACCACCAGTCGAGGCAAGAACAAGCGGCTGCTCACGCCGCTGACCTTCAGCCTGATCCACGCGACGGACTTCTCGGACCGCACCGAGCGCAACATCGTCCCGCCGCTGAAGGCCGGGGCGGCGGTGTTGGCCGACCGTTACGTCTACACCGCCTTCGCGCGCGACGTGGCGCGCGGCTGCGACCCGCGCTGGGTGCGCAACGTCTACAAGTTCGCGGTGCCGCCGACCGTGGGCTTTTACTTCCGCGTGCCCCTGGAGGTCGCACTCGACCGCATTCTCTCCGGGCGGCCGGAGCTGAAGTGGTACGAGGCCGGCCTGGACCTGGGGCTGTCGGACGACCCCTATGAGAGCTTCAGGCGCTTCCAGGCTCGCATCCTCGATCAGTACGATGCGATCGTGGAGGAATTCGACCTGCAGGTCATCGACGGCACACTGCCCATTGCCGAGCAGCAGCAACAGGTGCGCGCGATCGTCGAGCCGCACCTCAAGGGCCTGCTGCGCCGCCCTGACGACGTATTCACACTGCGGTCCTCCGCGACCGCCCACCCCCAGGCTGGTGAGTGACGATGGACCCGCGCTTAGGCCCGGTGCTGATCCCCGGCATGCCCGACGAAGACCTGCCCGGCAAGCTGGTTGTGCTCGAGGGCACCGACGGTGTCGGGCGCACGACTCAGATGCGGCTGATACGCAATTGGCTGGAGAGTTCCGGGCTCGCGGTATACGACACCGGCCTGACCCGGGGCCGACTGGCGGGCACGCACATCCAGCGCGCCAAGGAAGGTCACACCATGGGGCGCCGCACGCAGGCGCTCTACTACGCTACCGACTTCGCCGACCGGCTGGAGCGTGAGATCCTCCCGGCGATGCGCGCCGGCTACGTGGTGCTCACCGACCGCTACATCTACTCGCTGATCGCACGCGGAATAGTGCGGGGCATGGACGCAACGTGGATGCGCGAACTCTACGAGTTCGCGCCGCGGCCGGACCTGGTGTGCTACCTCAAGATCTCCATCAACGAGCTGCTGCCGCGCGTGTTGGCCAGCGGAGGCTTCGACTACTGGGAGTCCGGCATGGACTACCTGCACGAGGAGTCCATGTACGACTCGTTCGTAAAGCACCAGAGCGCGCTGCTCAAGCAGTTCGACATCATGGCGAAGGAGTACGGCTTCACCGTGGTTGATGCCGAGCAGTCTATCCGCGACGTCTTCGACGACCTGCAGGAGCACGTCGAAGAGGTCGTGGCCGAGATGGCGGACGTGCAGCGCACCAGCGAGGCCATGGCTCCGATCCTCGAGCAGCCGGCGGCCCGCGAGCATGAGCAACGGCAATCGCTGTCGGACAGCCTGCGCGATCTGCTGAGTTCGCTGCTCGACGATAGCTGAGCCGCGTGTCGGGGATGAGGGCGGCGAAGCACGTCGCTTGTGGGCGCAGCGAACGACGGCGGACGGGGCCGGCGAAGGTCAGTCCGGCGTGGCGTCGGCCTCGGCGAGCGCCGCACGCATGGCACCGGCCAGCGCTGGAAAGCGCTCCTGTGCGAGCGCCAGGTGCGTCCGGCGGGAGATGTCGAGGAACTTGCGGCGCTTCTCCGGCTCCCGGCCGGGGCTGCGGCGGATGCCGTCCAGGCGGTCGCACAGCCGCAGCAGCAGCGCATCCTCCCCCGTATCCCGCGCGCGCAGCGCCGACGCCCGGGCGTCCTCGCCCGGACGGTTGGTGACCGCATCCACCAGCCCGGCGATGCGCGCTCCGAAGCGCTCCTCGATCTCCCCCGGCGGCACCGCCGTGTTCTCCACGACATCGTGCAGCAGTGCGGCCGCAAGCAGCTCCCCATCGGGCGGGCCGAACTCGCGGATGTTGCGCGCCACGCTCACCACGTGATCGATCACGCGCGCGCCATCTTTGCGCACCTGGCCGCTGTGCACGGACACCGCGACCCGCCAGGCCGCGCGCGCAAGTGACGCGTCCTCGTCGCCGAGCCCCGCGAGCAGATCGGGCGGCGGGTCGTATGCTGTTATCATGACGGGAGAGGGTTCCCACCCCACGACCGCGAATCCTCTGCACACAGGGCGAGCGCAGAGCACTTAATCCCGCGACGCGCGGCGGGAGAGGCGGGTGGCGATCGATGTCCTCGCAGTGCAGATACCTGGTGGGCGTGGACGTGGGCGGGACCAAGATCCTCGCGCTGGTGGTGACCGAGGCGGGTAAGGTGGTCGCGCGGAACAAGGCCCGGACGCAGGGCGGCGCGCCCATGGCCGAGCAGATCGCGCAGGCCGTTGACGGCGCCCTCGCGGGCGCCGGGCTGTCGGTGGCCGACCTCGCGGGCATCGGCGTGGCCATGCCCGGAAGCGTGGACAGCTCGACCGGCTACCTGATCACGGTGCCCAACCTCGAGGTCGATGACCTGAAGCTGGTGGACACCCTGCGCGACCGCTACCCGGTCCCCGTCGAGGTAGGCAACGACGTGAACCTCGGCACGCTGGCGGAGTGCTGGCTGGGCGCAGGGCAGGATGCGCACACGGTGGTGGGGATGTTCGTGGGCACCGGCATCGGCGGCGGCGTGGTCATCGACGGGCGGCTGCGCACCGGCCCCGAGGACCTGGCGGGCGAGATCGGACACATGGTGTTGATGGTGGACGGCCCCGAGTGCGGCTGCGGCAATCGCGGCTGCTTCGAGGCGTTGGCCAGCCGCACCGCCATCGAGCGCGAGATCCGCGCGGCCATCGACGCCGGCCGGGAGACGAGCATCCTGCAATACGTGGGCGACGATGATCGCATCAGGAGCGGCGCCCTGGCCGATGCGCTCGATGATGGCGACCGGCTCGTGACCGAAGTGATGACGCGCGCGGCGCACTACCTGGCGCAGGGCGTGCTGACCATCCGGCACCTGCTCGACCCGGACATGATCATCGTCGGCGGCGGCGTGGCGGAAGCGTGCGGTGACTTCCTGCTGCCCAGAATCGAGGCCGAGGTGCGCGCCGACCGCATGAAGGGCTCGCGTGACACCATGCGCGTGGCGCTGTCGAAGCTGGGCGACGATGCCGTGGCGCTGGGCGCGGCCGCCCTGGTCGATGCGGCGATCACCGATCGGCCGGTCTACGAGATGCACACCGCCGGCGCGGCGGAGGAAGACCGGGGGACCGAGCCGGTTGACTACCCGACCATCGACGAGGTCGCTTTCGGCAGCGTCACCGTGGGCGGTGAGACCCTCGAGCACGACATACACATCCGGGCCGACGGCTCGATGCGCAGGCGCAAGAAGAAGTGGGCGCGCAAGGACTACGGCACCTCCCATGTCCTGGGCCCGCGCGAACTCAAGCGCGTGCTCAAGGGCGGTCCGGAGCTGCTCATCATCGGCACAGGCTTCGACCGCATGGTGCGGCTGGCCGATGAAGGCGCGGAGCTGCTGCGCGAGCGCGGGGTCCGCTGGGAGATGCTGCCGACGCCGGACGCCCGGGTGGCGTGGAACGAGGCCCGGGGGCCGAAGGCGCTGGTGATGCACGTAACCTGCTGATTGACGGGGAGTGAGCGGGCGTGGCGAAGCCGGTGTATGAGCCGAAGCTGACCCCCCGGATGGCGGCGGGGCGGGCCGCCGGGCGTGTGCTGGAGGCCAAGATCGCGAACCTGCGCACGCACGCGCCGCAGGCGTTGCTGGGCGATATCGAAGGTGTCCACGACATGCGCGTGGCGGTCAAGCGACTGCGCGAGACCCTGCGGCTGTTCCGGCGGCTGCTACCGCAGAAGCGGCGGCAGGCGATGATGCCCGTGGTGGAGATGCTCAACGATACCCTGGGGGCGGTGCGCGAGCGCGACGTGATGATCCTCGACGCCGGGAAGCTGGCGGACGAGGTGGGCGATGACGGCGGACTGTGCGCCCTCGCGATCCCACGGTGGCGGGCCGAGCGCGCGGCGGCCTTCGAGCACCTGGTGAAGGTGTGGGCGCAGATGTGCTCGGAAGGGCTCTTCGCGGCGCTGGGCGTGGTGGCGCGGCGCGCCGCCGGCCGGGATCGCAAGGCCAACAGACTGCCGCTGGAGCGCTTCGTCTACCAGGCGGTGACCCGCGCGCTCGATCGCGTACACGAGCGGCTCGAGCCGGCGCTGGCGAGTGCCGATGCGGCGGCGATGCACCGATTGCGCATCGCGGTGAAGCGGCTGCGCTACAGCATGGAGCCGTTCCGCAAGGTCATGCCCGCCCTGGTGGGGCCGAGCAAGGTGGCGGCCCGGGCGCAGGAACTGCTGGGGCTCACGCACGACCTGGATGTGCTGCGCGATTCGCTGGCGGCGCACCTCGACGAGGTGGACGACGGACGGCGCGAGGCGGCCGAGGGGCTGCTTGCGGTGCTCGATGCGCGGCGCGACGAGACCGCCGCGCGGGCGCACCAGGTCGCGGCGCAGTTCGCCGACGCGGAGTTCGACCGCGTGATCCTGGACGCGATCGACTGACGGCCGGCAATCGGGAACCGGCACTCGGCAATCGCGGACGGCAACGACCACAGGCAGCGGCCGCGAGCCAGGGCGCCCGCGGTCCACTCTCGTCAGGGAGGTCGCGATGGCGCAGCACATCCCCTGGTCGGTGGCCGTGCCGCCGGAGGTCTACGCCGAGTACTGCGGCGTGAAGATGAGCGAGTACCACGCCGACCCGGCCGCACAGATGCACGTGCAGCTCGACGGCCCGCGCATCCTGCACGAGAAGTACGGACTGCCCCTGCGCCGCGCCGTCGCGCCCGACTTCACCACCTACCTGCAGACCTCGATCTTCGGCCTGCGCTTCGAGGTGTTCGAGGATCAGATCCCCGCGCCCACCGGGCACCCGATTACGAGCATCGAGCAGGCGGCGGCGCTGGAGGTCCCCGAGGACATGGCCTCGGCCGGGCTGTTCCCGCAGGCGCTGGAGTTCTACGAGTGGATGAAGGCCCACGCGCCGAGGGACGTCACCGTCGGCTTCGGCTCGGGCGGGCAGGCGCCCTGGACCGCGGCGGTGCTGCTGCGCGGTGACGGCCTATTCCTCGACATCGTGGACCGACCCGAGCTGGTTCACCGCTTTCTGAGCGTGCTGACCGAGTCCGCGATCCGCCAGCGCGAGTTCTCGGCGCTGGTGACCGGCGGCGAGCCGCCGCGCGAGACCATCGGCTTCACCGACGACTACGGGGGGCTGCTCGGGCCCGAGCACTTCATCGAGTTCGACCTGCGCTACATGCTGCGCGAGGCCCGGCACTTCGGCGCCACCGCGAAGACCACCCACGCGGAGCTGCTGCAGCGCCCGCACCTGAAGATCCTCCAGGACCACGGGTGGACCTTCATCGACGTGGGCACCGACCCGCATCTGACCGTGCGCGACTGCCTCGAGGTGCTCGACATCGCGTTCCTGGTGCAGATGAAGTCCTCGGGTGAGCTGCTGCTCGCCACGCCCGACGAGGTGAAGGCGACCTACCGGCGCATGGTCGCCGAGGGCGCACCGCGGATGCTGGTGGAGCTGTGTCGGGGCGTCCCCGAGGAGAACATCCGCGCATTCATCGAGGTCGCACGGGAGTACGAGTAGCCGCCGCCGGCCGGGCGCCGACCGCCGGCAAGCCGCGGCGCCGCCCCTTCGCGCGGCAACCCCGACGCCGCCGCGCACTCCCGGCCCGTGCCCGCAGCTCGGAGCCCGCAGCCCCCGCCGCTCAGCGACACTCGCCCGGGGAGAGGACGGCCAGCGGCACCTCGACCAGCGTGGGCTCGCCGGAGGCGAAGCCGTCCTCGATGGCCGGCGCGATCTCTTCGGGACGAGCGACGGTCACGGCGCGCGCCCCGAAGCCCATCGCGGCCTGCGCCCATCCGCACTCACCCAGCTCGCTGGCCACGCGGGCGGCGCCACGCGCCTTCTGCCCGGTCACCACGATCCCCCACGCCTCGTCATCGGCCACCACCGCCACGAAGGGGAGGCCGTGCCGCACCGCCGACTGGAACTCGGGTATGCAGAACCCGAGCGACCCGTCGCCGATCACCAGCAGCACCTTGCGCTCCGGAAAGGCGAGCTTGGCCGCCATCGCCCCCGGGACGCCGTAGCCAATCACGCCGGACGCGCCACAGGTGAGCAGGGCCTCGGGGTAGGCGCTGCGGCACAGGGTCATGTGCAGCCACTGACCGATGTTGCCGCCATCGACCGCCAGGATGGTGTTCTCGTCGATCACCCGGCGGACCGCGTCGGCGATGTCCCAGCCGACCATCGTGCCCTCGGGGGCGTCCGGACGCTCGTCCCACGTCGAGTAGAACTCGGCGTGCAGGCTCTGCGCGTGCGACAGCCACCACTCGTGCCCGCCGCCCTCGTACGCCTCGGTCAGAGCCGCGAAGGCGCTCTTCGGGTCGCCGAGCAGCGCAACGTCCGGCTCGATCGCCCGGTGCAGGCGGCCGGGGTCAACGTCAATGCGGATCACCTTCAGGTCATCGGCGAGCGGAGGGCGGTCGAGGTAGCGGGTGCGGTAGTCAACGTCCGCACCGGCGATCACCAGCAGGTCGGCGTTCTCGATCAAGTCGGGCTCACCCGAGGCCGCGCCGATCACGCCCATGAAGTGCTCGGAGGGCTCGTTGACCACGCCGCGGTCCCAGATGGGCGTGACGATGGGCGCGCCGACCCTGCGGGCGAAGGCGAGCAGCTCGACGCCCGCGTCGGCGTAGAAGCAGCCGCTCCCGACCACGATCAGCGGGCGGTCGGCTTCGGCGAGCATCCGGGCGGCGACGCCCACCTCCTCGGCCGCAGGGATCCCGCGGTCCTGCACCGCCCCGCGTTCACCCAACGGTGGCATCGGCAGGTCGCCCGGGATCTCGCCCTGGAGGACATCGCGCGGGATGGTCAGGTGCGTGGGCCCCGGACGGCCGGTGGTGGCGGCGTGGAAGCACTCGGCCACGGCCTGGGGGATGCGCTCAGGTCTCCAGACGGTCTCGGCGTGCTTGCAGATCGATTCGCACAGCGCGACATGATCGACGTCCTGGAACCCGCCGCGACCAAGAGTGTTAGACTCGTTTGAGCCCGTGATGAGCAACATAGGTGCGCCGTCGTAGTGAGCATTGAGCAGTCCGGCCATCGCGTTGATGTGTGCGATGCCACTGGAGACCACGCACACACCCACCCTGCGGGTGAGCCGGGCGTAGGCGTCGGCGATGTAGCTGGCCGCCTGCTCGTTGCGGGTGTGGATGATGGGCAGATCGGCCTCGGCGGCGGAATCGATGATCGGCTCGGTGCCGTTGCCGCACAACATGGACAGGAACTGCACATCGCGCGACACGAGCTGCTCGACCAGGGCTTGTGCGCCCGTCATGGCTGACCTCCGGATGACGAGAGGGTGTCGGACGACTCGCACCAGTGCGTTGCGGTGAGAGATTCTCGCCGACGTGCGTGATACCTTCGTGGTCGCGGACAAGGCACTCGCGGGGGGGCGCCTCGGGTCCGCTCGTACTCCGGCGCGCCTGCGGGTGCAGTTGCCCTGACCGAGGAGGGCAAGCGCCCGACGGAGAAGACGCGTCAGCTCGCGCCGGTCTGCCGATACGACAGATGAGGGGGCTCCATGTCAACCGAGCAAGCCGCTGACCCGGGCAGCATCTATCCCGGCCTGATCCGCACGTGGTTGCCCTTCGGGCGCGCGGGCTTTGAGCGGGTGAGCCGCCGCCCCGACCTCGGGCGCTACGGCCCGGCCTCCTGCGGGGCCCTGGCCATCGAGGCCACGGCCCTCTTCTCCTTCGTCCTCGCCCTCGCCGCCGGTCGGGACGCCTTCGACCCTTCTCCATGCGGGGTGGATCCCGACGCATGCCGCGATGACGCGCTGGCGGCCTTCCGCTACTGCCTGCACACCCACGCCTCGAATCCGAGCGGGCCGCTCGACGATGTGCCCTGGGGCAGCACGGGCATGTCGCCCAAGATGGCCGACCAGCTTGCACTCGCGGCCGAGGTGATGGACGGGATGCTCGACGACGAGGACCGTGAGCGGCTGGCCCGGCTGATTGAGTACGAAGCCGACTGCAACGTCCTGCTCCCCTGGCACCTCGAGCACCTCGACCACGGCTACTACCGCAAGCGCCCGCCGGTGCCCACCGGCCGCTTCGGCACCTCGTACCCCGAGAGCAACGCATGGCGGGCGAACATCCTCGGCCGGGCGTTGCTGGCCGACCCCGACCACGAGCACGCCGAGGGATGGCGCGACTCGATGCTGCTGCATCTGGCGAACGCGCTGTCGGTGCCCGCGGATGCGGAGGATGACACCATCTGGTCGGGGCGGCCGATGCGCGCGTGGCACGTGGGCGCGAACCTGCACCCGAGCTTCGCGATGGAGCACCACGGGGTCTTCCACCCCGGCTATGTGAACCGCACGCTGCTGTCGCTGTTCAGCGCGTGGCATGCGTGGCACAACGCCGGCCAGGAGCCGCCGGACCTGTTGCTGCGCCACGTGCCCGAGGTGTGGGCGGTGCAGCGCCGGCTGCTGCTGTGGGACGGGCGGCTGGCCTTCCCGGCCGGGCAGGATTACCCGCGCTACCTGTGGGGACAGCTCTACCTGCTGCCGGTGCTCACCTTCGTACGCCTTCAGTTCGGCTGCCCGGTCGCCGGTGAGTGCGAAGGGCGGGCGGCGCATCTGCTGCTGCGCGAGCAGGAGTGCAACCCGGACGGCTCGTTCTGCGCCGGGCGGCTGCAGGCGTGGCGGCAGGAGATCGAGAACCCCGACGACGTGCCCGCGCGGCGCCCGGCGCCATCGGTGTACCACCGCTCGCAGGTGGATGCGGCGTTCTACGCCGGACTGGCGTGGTGGTGGGGGCGGTGCGATGCCGAGCCGCCTCCAACCGAGGCCCCTGCGGATTTACACCAGCCGCTGGCCGAGCCGGCTTGCGGGCTGGTGCTGCATCGGGGTGAGCGGCGTTTCGCGAGCTGGAGCTGGCGGGCCTGGGGCTCGGCCGCGCAGGGGCTGGTCATCCCCCGTGATGGCGACCACATGGCGGAGTGGGAGGGCAACCTGGTCAGCCGTTTCCACCTGCGCGAGGGCGGGATCGACCGGCGGGTGCTGGAGCACGCCGAGCACGTCTTCGAGGGCGGCTTCGGGACCATCGGGCGCATGGCCGTGGGTGATGACCGCATCCTGCATCACGTGGCTTTCGTGGCCCTGCCCGATGAGCGGACCTGCGTGCACCTGAGCCGCGCTTGGGCGCTCGAGCAGATCGAGCTGCTGCTGCACGAGGGCCTGTGCCTGAACATCGCCAACGACCTGTTCAACGACACCCGGCGGGTCTTCTACAGCCAGGATGGCGCGCGCGAGGTCGAGGGCGTGGGAGCCGAGCGCAAAGAGATGCGTCTTGACGGCCCGTGGGTGAACGTGGACGATCGCCTGGGCATCGCTGCGCTGGATGGTCGCGAGCACTTCACCGTGGCGGTGGACGGCACGCGCCAGGCGTGCGGGCACAGCCTGTGCTACGACCGCGTCCTGCACCTGTGGGATGCGCGCCGGCGCGTGCTCCAGCCAGGCTCGGCGCTGGAGGACAGTGCCGTGGCGCTCATCGCGGACGTCGATGCCGCCACGACCGCTCGCTGGCCGGCGTGGAACGTGGGGCCGGCGCGGACCGACGCGGGGCTGCGCGCCTTCACCGTGCGCGGGATGGACGACTGCTGGTACCTGGTGGCCGCCAACTTCGGGACGCAGACCGCGGAGATGATGGTGCCGCTGACCATGGAGGCCAGCGAGTTCGAGGTGCTGGTCGGTGATCCCGAGCAGTTCGTGCTGGTGGGCCTGGGCGCCATGATCCTGCTGCCGCCCGGAGGTCTGCTGGTGACCACACTGGCAGGCGACGACCACCCGGTGCCGGCCTGAGTGGCGACGGGGCGGCGCGAAAGCAACGATGGGCCTCAAGGGAGCCGGCTGAAGGGAGAAGCGGTGACGCCGGTGAACCTCCGCGCAGGAGGAATGCCAGATGATCACCGTCGAACTCGTCGTCGGCCTGAAGATCCCCGATGTGACCGCGCTCACCGCCGCCAACGCCATCCGCCGGAGGCTGGGCTACGCCGACGTGCTCGAGGTGCTCGAGCGCGCCGACTACTACCGGCTGGCGCTCGACGTCACCGACCGTGAGGCCGCGGAGGCGCTGGTGCGGGAGATGGCCGAGCGCACCAACCTGTTCGTCAACCCCAACAAGCACACCTACGACGTGCGCTTCCCCGAGGACCGCACCGGCGTCGGGGCCGAGGATGGCCGGTTCGTGGTCAACGTGCTGGTCACCAGCCCCGATGACGGCACCGGCGCGGACATCGCCGCGCTGCTGCACAGCCACCACGGCTACCCGCAGGTGGAGAGCGTCGAGACCGGGGTGCTGTGGACCATGCACCTCGTCGCCGAGAGCGAGGCGCGCGCGCGGGAGATCGCCGAGGACATCGCGGTCACCCGCTCCCAGGGCCAGGGCATCCTCATGAACCCGCACTTCCAGGAATACGAGGTGTGGCTGGGGGCGTAGACCTGGATCGGGGGGGACTGAGGGCACCGAGGATGACCGCCGAGATTCGGGGGATAGTCGCCTGCGCGGCTGCCTTCGGGCTGTTGACAGCCGGTTGCTCGAGGCCGCCTGATGCACTCGTGGACGTCTCCGCCCTGTCGCAGAAGGGTGTGGCGAAGGTCAATGGTATCCTGCCAGCCCGAAGCCATTGACCCGCCGTCACCGACTGGCGCGGTGGACGTCACGTACCGGGTAGAGGGCTTCTCTCTGTTCATAGTCACGTAAGGAGGGGTGACGAGTTCGGTGTGCGGCAATCTGGCGACCCCGGTGGGCGCGGCCAGCGACGCGTTCGCCCCTATCGGCCTCCCGGGCGCGAAGCCCGATAACCATTCCCGCGGAGGCGAGGTAGCTCACGGTATCGGCGGCTGGAAGGAAGTCGGCATGTTGCGCCACGTGGAAGGCGGGCCATTCGACTACTTCTACGCCACGAACAGGCCCTGACGAGGGCGGACGGACGGTGCTGGGATCACGGCGGGGGTACCGGAGCGGGTGACGAGCCGCCCGGCGACAGCGTGGCACGGGCCGAAGAACTGAGGGAGGGTCGTGACATGATGACCAGGCGACAGTTCCATGTAGCGCTGGTGGTGCGGGCGTGACGGCACAGGCGGGAACGGGGTCCCGCCTCTCCAACGGCAACGGCACGCGCGCCACGCGCCCGCGCGCAGGACTGACGGCGCGCAGATCGGCAGGAGGCGACGGCGATGACCGGCCTCAAGCAGTTAGTGCTGCACCAGCTCCACGAGATCAGGCGGGAGATGCTGATCGCCATCGACGGGCTGAGCGAGGACGACCTCGTCGCCCATGAGCCGCACGGGCGCAGCCCCATCGCCTGGATCGTCCAGCACTGCTGCAGCAACCTCGACCACTTCATCGTGCGCGCGGTGACCGGCAAGCCCGCCCTCGAGCACGACCGGCGCTTCACCACCTGGCCGCTCATCGAGCCCCGGCCCGGCGACGACTACCCGCCGCTGCCGAAGCTGATCGAGCGGTGGACCACCGTGTGCGACGCGTCCATCGCGGCCATCGAGAGCCTGCCCGAGGAGGCGCTGCAGCAGCCCGGGCCCGCCACCTCCCCCGAGCACGATCCCGAGCCGCTGGTCGAAAGCTGTCTGCGCGTCATCAACCACCAGAACTCGCACCTGCGCCAGATCTGGTGCATCATCGGCCGGCGCGGCATCAATGCGAAATACCCGGACCAGCAGACCTGGCTGGCCGCGACGCACCCCGAGTGGTAGAGCCGCAAGAGCGACAGCGAACAGGAGCGACACCATGGCCAAGACGATGATCGAGAACCCGGGAAATCCGCACTTCTACCCGTGGCCGCTGATCCTGGTGAGCTGCGTGGACGAGGCCGGCAAGCCCAATATCATTACCATCGGCGCGTCGAGCGTGTGCTGCGCGCGCCCGTGGATCATCGGCTTCGCCATGGGCGTGAACCAGTATTCCTACGAGCTGATCAAGCGCACCGGCGACTTCGGCGTCAACATCCCGCACGTCGAGCAGCTCGCCGGCGCCGACTACTGCGGCCGCGTCTCGGGGCGCAGCACCAACAAGTTCGAGGACCTGGGCTGGACGCCGCAGCCCGCGCGCGAGATCGTCTCGCCGCTGATTGAGGAGTGCCCGGTGAGCATCGAGTGCCGAATCGTGCAGGTCGCGCACCTGGGCAACCACGACTGGGTGATGGGCGAGGCGGTGCTGGCGTGGATCGACGAGGACATCCTCGACGGCCACCGCATCGCCTACGAGCGCACCAACCCCGTGTGGTCCTTCTTCGGCGAGTACTGGTCGCTGGGCGAGAAGATCGCCGACTGGCACGGCGCACGGTAAGGCGCCGGACCGGCGAACGGCCCACTGCGGCCCGGCTACCGGCCCGACGGCACGTAGAACGAAGCCGTCCACGCCGGCTCGACCGGCGGGTCGGCCAGGAGCATCTCGCGCCACGCCTCATCGGTCAGCCGGTCGGACATCGGGTGCTTGAACTCGTAGTAGGACAGCACCGGCCCCGCGCCCAGCGCCAGACGGCCGTCGGGCACCTGATAGACCGCGAGCAGCAGCTTGACGTGGCCCACGCCCTCCTCCAGCACCTGGCCGGTGTTGGTGTCGGTGAGCACGTCCGCGACCACCGTGCTCTTCTCCTCCTCGTCCTCGATGCCCTCAATGGTGCGCCGCAGCCGATAGGCGATGTACTTGAGGTAGTCGGCGTCCTCCTCGCTGATGGGCTCACCGCGCAACTCGGTCAGGCTGATGTCGAGCAGCTTCTGGATGATGTCCTCGAGCGTGCGCAGCCGGCCATCGGACTGCTCGTCGAGCACACCCATCTCCCCCAGGCCCGCGCGGGTCATCTGCGCCAGCGCGAGCATCCGCGCGTAGAACTCCGGCCGCGGCTCCACGAACCCGGGCGGCGGCGGCAGCTCCTCCTCCGGCGGCGCGGCGCCCGCCAGCGGGATGTACGGCTGCTTGGCGTAGAGGATGGTGTCGTGGCGGAGCTGCGCCCACGATGCGAGCGCGGCCCACAATGTGCGGTCGAGCCAGGCGTCGGTGCGCATGAAGTTCGGGTAGCCCTCCGCCACCGGCGCGATCAGCGCGCGCAGAGCGTAGAGCCACGAGTAGTAGAGATTGCGGTTCCAGTCGGCGTCGGACAGCGCATCGAACTCCCCCCGGAGCTTCGCAAGCTGGGCCTCGTAGTCCTGGTAGGCGGTGTCGCCTTCGGCCTGCAGGATGGCGTGGGCGCGCTCGGATCCGAGCACCGCCATCACGTCGAGGCCGCGCGGGAAGACGCGCTGCGGCCCGCCCATGGTCATCTCCAGCGAGAACGGCTTGCCCTCGCCGGTGAAGGCACCCACGTTGGGGAAGCCGAGCTGCTGCATCATGTAGCCGTCGGGGATGAAGCGCTGGCCCATCAGGCGCAGGCCCATGGTGTCGGTGAGCAGCTCGTCGAGCTGCTCCGGTGAGAACGGCGGCATGAGCATGACCTGGCCGGTGCCGCCGTAGATCTGCGGCGCGCGGTAGGTGGCGAGCCGGCTGCGCAGCGCAAACAGCGTGTCGGGCTCGGCGAGCGCGGCCCACTCGAACGAGGTCCCCGCGACCTCCGCGATGGCCTCGGCGTACTCCTGCGGGGTCAGGTCATCGGCGAAGCCCACGTAGAAGCATGTGACGGCGTAGATGCGCTTCCAGGTGTCGAGCAGCGCGGCGTTGGCCGGCTGGTGCAGCGTGCCCGCGACCAGGCAGGCCTGCAGCGTCTGGACGCGCGCCTCTTCGGCGGAGATGATGGCGTCCTCGCCGCCCTTGAGCAGCATGGACAGGCGCCCGAACCACATCATCGCGCGGAAGTAGCGCTTGAGGGTCTCCGAGCGGGTGTAGTGGCCGCGCGGCACGTACTGCGAGTAGTCCTCGTCATAGCCGAAGATGGGGCTGGGGGCGAAGCCCGCGTGCGCATCGATCAGCTCGATCTCCGCCGAAACCAGGTCGCGGACATCGGCGGGGATGTCGGCGTCCGGGTCCAGGCAGCGCAGGCCCACCGCGAAGTAGGCAACATTGCGCTTCGCGGCCTCCAGCAGGTCGCCGGAGAGCGAGGCCTGCTGCCCGGCGGACAGCTCCATCATGGCGCGCGAGAAGTCGATCATCGCCGGCGCGAACTCGCGCTCCTCGATGCTCTTGAGGGTCTGGTCGAACTGCAGGTGGTAGAGGTGCAGCAGCGTATCGACCGTCACGAAGGGCGCGATGCCGTTGTCGTCGGCCCAGTCGTAGATCTCGGTGATGTCCTCTTCCTCGTGCCAGTGGAGCACCGCGAAGCCCTGGCGCTGAAGGAGCTCGCGCACCCGCGACCGGAGCAGCCACTCGACCCGGTCGGCGTTGACGACCTGCGAGAGGTCCAGCGGCAGGTCGTAGCCGGGAATGCGGGCATCCACCTCAACGGGCACCGGCCGGTAGTAGCTCTCGAAGGCCATCTGGGGATCGAACTCCTCGACGGCGATCTGCACGGGCGCGCGCTGCGCCTCGGCGATCCGGTTGGTCCTCGTGCAGCCGATAATCGTGAGCGGCGCCACCAGCGCGGCCACCAGCACGAAGCGGTGCGTTGCCTGCACATCGATCACTTCCCGCGCGTCAGGATGCGCACGATGCCCTCCCCGGTGCCTATGACCCCTCCCGCGCCGTGCGGGTTCCATGACAGCAGGAGAACCGCGGCGACGCCCTCGCCGCCGGGCCTCCGACCGCGGATGTCCGGCGCGGTCCCTGCCGAACCCGAGACCCTCGGCGCATGGTCCGGACTCGCAATGAGAGTAAGCAGGCGCGCCCCCGTGGGAGGGACGGGGAGCCGTCGCTGCGAAGTTTCTGCAGAAGTCATGGCGAACGGGCAGAGGAGACGAGCGGACCATGCGCGCGCTGACGGTCGCGCTTGCGGCGATCATCTGCGGCACCGGGCACGCGGCGGTGCTGAGCGCCGGTGATCTGCGCGTCAGCTTCATCGGCGAGAGCGAGGGACGCATCGGGGCGATCGAGGACACCGGCAGGCGGCTGACCTTCCGCGCCGGCGAGCCCGCGATCACCTTCACGCTTGAGGTCCACGTGAACGGCGCCCCGCGCAACCTGGAGCCTGGGCAGGCCACGTGTACCCTCCGGCGTGAGCCTGACCGCCTTACGCATACGTACCGCTTCCCCGACCCGGGCGTGACCGTCATCACGGAGGCGGTGGTGGTGGATGGCGCCATCGAGTTCACGGCTCGAGTCGCCGCCGATGGCGGGGGCGTGACCATCGGCGCGTTGACCTATCCGGTGCTCGACCGCATGGGCCGCCCGGGCGGCGACGCCCCGCTCGACTACGTGCTGATGCCCTACGCCAGCGGGCGGCGCTTCGTGCCGCGCGACCCGGCTTACACCTTCGGCGGCGGGCACAAATACCCCAGCGCCTACTGCACGATGCAGTGGTGGGCCTACTGCCTCGAGGAGGGCCGCTGCCTCTACCTGACCACCCCCGACCCGGCCATGTACATGAAAGCCATGCGCTATCGCCCCGAGGGAGGCGACTTCCGCATGGGCCTGGTGCACTATCCGGAGGAGATGTACTTCACGCGCAGTTACCAGACGCCGTATCCGCTGCGCATGATGGTGATCGACGGCGACTGGTACGACTGCGCGCGCGAGTACCGGGCGTGGGCGCTGGAGCAGCCGTGGGCGCGCGGGCTGAGGTTCCGCCACGACATCCCCGAGCGGATCCGCGACAACGTCTGGTCCCAGCTCGACAACGGGAACGTGGGCCGCGAGGGCACCGACGAGATCGAGATCGCGGTCGCGCGGTGGCTGGGCGTGCCCATGATCAGCCACATGTACATGTGGCACCAACGCATCTGGCGCATGGACATCCTCTACCCCGAGTTCATCCCGCCGCATCCGTGGATCCCGGGCGTGGTCGAGCGCATGCAGGCGGCGGACATCCCGGTCATGCCCTACGTGAACGCGCGGCTGTGGGACCGCAACTCGCCGACCTGGGCTGAGAAGAACGCGGATTCGGCGGCGCTGCACCGGCACGATGGCGGCTACTATCAATGCGGCGATGAGCAGCGGCTGCTCACCACCATGGACCCCACCGTCCCCCTGTGGCAGGACACCATCGTGGAGGTCTGCCGGGCGTTGTTCGAGGAGGTGGGCTGCCGGGGCGTCTACCTCGACCAGATCGCGGCCGCGCCCCCGGCCCAGGACTTCTCGGAGGGCCGCGACCACCCCAGGGGCGGCGGCACGTGGTGGGTGCGCGGCTACCGGCGCATGCTCGACAGGATCCACGCGCTCATGCCCGAGGGCTCGGGGCGCTTCCTCAGCACCGAGTCGCTGGCTGAGACCTATCAGCGCCGGCACGCGCTCTACCTGACCAGCGCCGGCGGGAAGGACTCCGTGCCCGCGTTCGAGTCGGTCTACGGCGAGACCATCCTCGAGTTCGGGGGCAGCTACGACTTCGAGGATCTGGAGCGCTTCCGGCTGCAGATGGCGGCGGACCTGCTCTACGGGCTGATGCCCGGCTGGCGCTGGCTCGGCGGCGGGCCGCGCGGATTCCGGCCGGGGCTGCTCGTCGAGGGCCGTGAGCAGCACGCAGCGTTCGCCCGCAGGGTCGCCCACCTGCGGGCCGCGGACGTGCACATGTTCTCGCTCTCCGAGAAGCTGCGGCCGCCGCAGGTCGAGGGCGACAACCCGGTGATGGCGACCACCGAAGCGGATGGGCCCCTGTGCGTCAGGCGCGCGGTGCAGGCGGGGGCGTTCCGATCCGAGGATGGGCGCGTGGGGGTCTGCCTGGTCAACTGCGACGACGCCCCGCACGCGGTCTCGGTGCGCTTCCCCGTCGCGGCGGAGGCGGTCTACGCCGTGACCGCGCGCGAGGCAGAGCCCGTGCCGGTGGCCCTGGATGATGGTGCGCTGGCGGTCGAGGTCCCGACGGCGACGCCGGTGCTCTACGTCACGCGTCCGGTGGGCCTGCCATGACCGGCGTGACGATGGTGCTGATGGCCGCGATGAGCGCCTGGGCGCAGCCGGACGGTGGCGATGGAGGGATGGCGATGGCACCGGAGATCATCGTGGACATCGACTTCAACGACGAGGTCATCACCCGCCCCGAGCCGATGACCGAGGCGCAGGTCGTCGAGCTGGTCGAGGAGCTGCACGCCAACGGCTGCCGGACGCTGCTGGTGCGCATGGGCTTCCTGGGGCTGCTGCCGTATCGGACCGAGCTGAGCTATCCGCCGGCGTTCGACGAGGAGGACTTCCGCGCGAACTACCGGGGGTCGGCCGAGGAGATCGAGCGGCTCGTCGAGCGCAACCGGAGCTGGCTGGAGCGCTACCGGGCGGTGCTGGCGACCTTCAATCCGCCCGAGGTGTTCATCCGCGCCGGGCATGAGCGCGGGATGAAGGTCATCATGTGGATCGACATCTACGATGACTACTATCCCGGCTTCCGCTCGAAGTTCCTCGACGAGCACCCGCACTGTCAGTGGACCGCGCGCGACGGCCGGACGCGCTTCCGCGGACTCCTCCAGTACGCCTGGCCGGAGGCAAGGGAGTTCCGCGTGCGGCAGGCGCGCGAGCTGCTCGACCTCGGCGCCGACGGCATCCACCTGTCCACCAGCGCGCACTGCCGGCACATGCCCAACGTGCATGAGAACGACTTCTACGGATTCGGCGCGCCTGTCGTCGAGGAGTATCGGCGGCGTTTCGGCGTGGACATCACGGCCGACGACGGTTTTGACCGCGAGGCGTGGCATGAGATCAAGGGTGAGGCGGTCAACCGGCTCTACCGGCAGATCTCGGCGGTCTGCCACGAGCGCGGCGCGGATCTGTGGATCGGCCTGCAGATCGGTGACTACGTGCACCTCGCGGCCGACCCGTACTTCAGCGATAACGTGGTGGCCCGCTACCGGAACCTGTGGGAGCCACTGGTGACCGGGGGCATCGCGGACGCGATCATCGTCGGCGACTACGAATCGATGACCGCGGGGCCGGCCCACCCGTACTGGCGCGCGAAGCGCTCAATCCCCGAGGACGCCGATCTCTACGCCTTCGGCGCCCGGCAGTACGGGCCCCTGTGCCGCGAGCACGGGGTGCGCAGCTACCTCTTCGGCGAGTGGCTGCCGGGCTCGCACCAGGCGCTGGACTCACAGCTCGCCACCAGGGCTCGCTACGTGCTCGACAACGGCTACGACGGCATCGACCTGCATGAGGCGGTGAACTTCGAGGGCGGGCGCATGGTCTTCCTGCAACGCTTCGCACAGCGCCTGCAGGGCATCGAGCCCGGCCCCTGGCCGCCGCAGTGAGGGCGCGCTACCCCTCGTCCGCTCCCTTCAGCGACACCAGCAGCGCGCAGTAGACCTCGAACTCGGGGGCGGCGCAGGTGACCAGCCGCTCGCCGCCACGCTCGATTACCTCAAAGGGCAGCGCCGCCGGATCGCGGCCGAGCGTGAAGGCGATGACCTGCGCGACCTCGGCGTCCGCGGGCAGGGCGATCGTGACCTCGACGCCGGCGGCGGGCGTGGGCGGGCCGGTGGTGGGCGCGTCGTAGTTGAGCAGACTAACCAGCAGCGCGGGCGGATCGGGCCGGTGCATGAGCGTGCCGCGCACAAAGCGCCCGCCGCGCACGCGCAGCAAGGGCTGCGCACCCCGCAGCCGCCCCGCCTGACGCGCGGCGACGTCTGCGCCATCCGCGGCGGCCAGGACTGCCACGCGTCCGGAGCGATGACCGGCCGCCTCTCCCCCATCGGCCGAAAGCCTCAGTGGACCGTCTCCGCGTGGGAGGCCGCGTTCGTCGTGGGTTCCCGACTCCCCCAGCGCCACCAGCCGCCCGCCTCGCTCGACATAGCGCGCGAGGCCGCGTATCTGCGCGTCACTGAGCATGGGCGTGGGCGGGAGGACGATCACACGCAGGCGGCCGGCGAGGTCGTCGGATTCGAGGTCCTCGGGCAGCAGCGCCTCAAAGGCGATGCCATGCGCATCCAGCGCTCCCAGCGAGGACGATCACACGCAGGCGGCCGGCGAGGTCGTCGGATTCGAGGTCCTCGGGCAGCAGCGCCTCAAAGGCGATGCCATGCGCATCCAGCGCTCCCAGCGTGGGCATGAAGGCGGGCTCGCGGCCGAGGTAATACGCCGACAGCGAGCACACCACGCCCACGTCGGCCAGGTTGCTCTGCCCGGCGAAGATGTCGGCGCGCTCGCGGATGAAGGTCAGCCACTCCTCGACCGCCCGGGCGTACGCAGGCGCGTAGCGGGCGACCGACAGATGCGGCTCATAGGCGCAGCCGCAGGCGGCGGCCTCGGCGAGCTGCAGGAGCGTGCGCCCGCGCAGGCTGGCCTGGCCCAGCTCGCTCTCGTACTCGCCCGAGCGCAGAAGCCACTTGACCCCCAGCGGCGTGGCGGGCCGTCCGCACGCGGCGGCGAAGAGGTAGCGGTAGTACCCCGCGGTGGCATGCACCACGTCGCCCTCGCGTCGGGGCGCGGCGAAGGCCTCGGGGTAGAGGTAGTCGCAGGCCGAAGCCAGCGCCGGCAGGTCCATCCCACGCGCGATGAACACCGCGTTGGGAATCGCCCCCATGTTGCACGAGAGCACGAAATTCGGGTCGCGCGCGTGCAACTCATCGCGCAGCCCGCGCATGAAGTCGGCCATCGAGTCGCGGCGGAACATCAACCACTGCGGCCACAGCGCCGCGGAGGCGTCGGTCGGCGGCTCGGCGGCATCGGCGCTCGCGAGGTCGAAGTATGCGCGCAGCTCCGCCGGACTGAAACGCGCGCCCAACCACTGTCGGAAGCCCGCACGGCACCACCTGCAGTAGCAGGCGTCCTCGACAACCAGCGGGTTGTCCACGTAGCCTCCGCCCACGCCCGCCTGCTGCTGGGCCAGCCAGAAACCCAGCACATAGCGCCGCCAGTCGGGATTGTTGGGGCAGCCGTAGGGGGAAGGGTCGAGAATCGCGACCGAGCCATCCGCCCGCACCTGCAGCCAGGTCGGTGGGGCGGTGGCGGGCGGGGGGCCGAGGACCTCCGCGAAGGCCACCCACGCCGCCGGGTCCCACGCGCTGGCGACGGGCTCGGGCGCGCGCGTGACCGGCACACAGTACATGCCCGTGTTCACCTGCACCGAGATGCCCCGGGCGGCGGCATCCGCTGTGATCGCGCGGGTCGCCGCCAGCCCCTCGCGTGCCGCCTCGACGGTGCCGTCGAGGCGCAGAAGCGCGTAGACCTTGATCGACTGCGGCCGGTAGCGCTCGATGTCGGCGACGAACTCGGGACGGTCGAAGCTGGCGGCGCCATCGCGCAGATCGGCCCACATCGGCCGATACGCCGACCACACCGGCGCGCCGAAGTGCTCGTGCGGCCGGCAGACGGCGGTGCCATCGCCAGCAGCGGCCGGCCATGTGAGCGCAAGCAGGGCGAGCAGGGCGGCGTGGGTGCGGAGCATGGCGGCAATCGCTCCTCGTGCGTGCAAGGCGGAGTCGGGCCGGAAGCCGGAGGCGCGCACAGGTCCCGCCCACGGGCGGGAGGGCGGACCTACGCGGCCAGCGGTGTCTGCTCGGCGGCAATTCCCGGTGGCCCCCGCGGCGACCTTCGCCACCCACGCGCGCAGAGAGCTGTGCATTACTGATAGGTCCCCGCGAACACGTGTCGGCGGCTCCGCGCCTTCGGCTTGTGCGGCCTCAGGATCGATCCGCTCCTGGCGCCCGCGGGCGCAGGAGCCGCTCGCGTCTCCGACGCGAGCGGAGACGGCGCAGCGGCGCGGACCCCGTGCCGACCGCAGGGAGGCGCGAGGCCGCACCGCCACCGGCCAGGCGCGCGCAGGTCGCTGCGAAGCAGCGGACACAGCGCGCGAGCCGGCCGCGGGCGCCTCGGGCGACGCCCGGCCGATTCCCCCACCGGTCGCGACGTTGCGCGCCGTCCGGCTGGTTACGCGCGAAACCGGGAGCGCAGGGCGTGAGCCGCAGGCGCGCCCCGGCGCCACGGTTTCGCGTGAGCCGTCCACTGTCAGCTCGCCAGGCCCCGTCCGTCTCACTGTGACCTTTCCGTGCGCAGACCTGAGTTCTTTCGGGGAGGAGGAGACCGCGCAGCCGTCGCCATCGCGAAGAGATACGCAATGCACCGGCGGAGGGAGGTGGAGATTGCGCGGAGAAGGACCGCGGAAGCCCATCCCCGGAGGAGGAACGCCTGTGAACATTATCCTCATCATCACCGACACCATGCGCCGCGACCATCTCGGCCTCTACGGCTGCGAGCGCGTGAAGACGCCCAACCTCGACCGCCTGGCCGAGCAGTCATACGTCTTCGAGAACGCCTACGCCGCCAGCTTCCCGACCGTGCCCAACCGCATGGACGTGATGACCGGCCGTTTCACCTTCATCGAAGCGGGCTGGCAGCCGCTGCCGCGCGACGCCACCGTGCTCGCGGAGGTGCTGGGCGAGGCCGGCTACACCACGATGATGATCGCCGACACCCCGCACATCCTCGCCAACGGCTACATGTTCCAGCGCGGGTTCTCAGGCTGGGAGTGGATCCGCGGGCAGGAGAACGATCGCTGGCGCACCGCCCCCGCCGATCCGCCCCTGCCCGCCCATCCGAGCAAGCTGCGCAACCCCGAGACCGTCAGGCAGCACCTGCGCAACATCGCCACGCGCCGCGGCGAGCAGGACTGCTTCTGCGCGCGCACCATGCAGACCGCCTGCGACTGGCTGGGGGAGAACCGCGACCAGGACTTCTTCCTCTACGTGGACACCTTCGACCCGCATGAGCCCTGGGACCCGCCGCAGAGCTACGTGGACATGTACGACCCGGGCTACACGGGCGAGCAGGTCACCTACCCGGTCTACGGTAAGTGCGACTACATGACCGAGCGCGAACTCGAGCACATGCGCGCGCTCTACGCCGCCGAGGTAACGCTGGTTGACGCCTGGGTCGGGCGGCTGCTCGAGCGCGTCGAGGAGCTGGGGCTGCTCGACGATACCGCAATCATCTACACCACCGATCACGGCTTCTATCACGGCGAGCGCGGCTGGACCGGCAAGACCTTCATCTGGGAGGGCGGCTCGGCGGACATGCCGCTCTACTCCGAGGTCGCGCGCATCCCCCTGATGATCCGCCTGCCCGAGGGCGAGCGCAGCAGACGCCTGAGGTGCTTCGCGCAGCCGCCAGACCTGATGCCGACCATCCTCGACCTGGCCGGGGTGCAGACGCCCGCGACGGTGCAGGGGATGTCGCTGGTGCCGGCGATGAGCGGCGGGCCCGACTTCACCCGGCCGCTGGCGATCAGCACCCCCTCGCTGGCCATCGCGCCCAGCGGCGGGCGCCCGACCACGGTAGTCGAGGGCGACTGGTCGCTGATCTACTACGGGGCGCCGGGCGGCTCGCTGATGAGCCACCTCTCGCGCGCGGTGGACGACATCCCGCGCCACGCGATGGTGCCCACCGACGGCGTGCCCGGGCCGGAACTCTACGACCTCGAACACGATCCGGCGCAGAAGTACAACGTGTACCAGGAAAGCCGCGACATCGCGGTCAAGCTGCACGCCGACCACGTGCATTTCCTCGAGCGGCTGGGGATGAGCGAGGACTATCTGGCCCACCGCCGCCAGCTCGAGCCGGACACGATCCTCGGCGGACTGTTCGACGAGCATCTGGGGTAGGGGCGGCGCCGGGCCATGGCGCGGTTCCGTGCCACGGGCGCCCTCGCCCCCGGGTCGTTCGGGCGGTCGGTGCGCGGACGGCGGGCCGGTCAGGCGACCGGCCCCTCCAACGGCAACGGCACACGGCGCAGGGCACAGGTCCCGTCCGGGGGGCGGGAGGCCCGGCCTCTCCATGACGGCGACGACCGACGGCGCACCGGCGCGCAAGCCGTTGCGTGCCGCTTGCCGCGGACGGCGGGCCGGTCAGGCGACCGGCCCCTCCAACGGCAACGGCACACGGC